>CAZJCI010000033.1:0-14086 GCA_964544455.1 uncultured Oscillospiraceae bacterium | reverse complement strand
AAGTTGGTAGTTTCCAAAGGCAACGCCTTTGGTCGCAAACCGCAGTTTGCGAAATCCCCCCTATGCGTAGAGACTAAGTATGCAAAACAATTATGATTATGAGGATTTTGAAAAATGGAATATACGATTAAGAAAAAGTATTTGGTTTTTCCGGTAAGCGAACACGCTACGAAAAAGAACATACGTTTTTTCAGGGACGGCGTTTGCGTTTACGACCTGGATTTACGGTTGGATTACGTTACGAAAACTCGCGACGTTTATATTGACGTTGAGCGTTTTTTTGAAAACACAGTTGACATATCGGTTTTTCCCGAAATGAAGCTTGTTATTAAGGAGCGGGACAGAAAGCCGCTTTGCCGTTTTAACGAAAATATGCGCCCGAAATATCACTTTACCTCGCCGGAGGGGTGGATTAACGACCCGAACGGTTTGGTTTATGCGGGCGGAAAATATCATTTGTTTTATCAGCTTAACCCGTGCGGCAAGGAATGGGGAAATCTGCATTGGGGGCACGCCGAAAGTTCCAATTTGGTCGATTGGGAGCATTTGCCCATTGCTCTATTTCCCGACGAAAGCGGGGCTATGTTTTCCGGCGGCGGAATTTTGGACGAAAAGAACGTTACGGGTATGCAAAATTGCGAAAAAAAGCCGATTGTTCTTTATTATACGGCGGCGGGCGGCAAGAGCTTTGCTTCGCAGGGAAAGCCGTTTGTTCAATGTATGGCGATAAGTCTTGACGGCGGCAAGAGCTTTTTGAAGTATGAGCTTAACCCGATTATTCCGCACATTGCGGCGGAAAACAGAGACCCGAAGGTTGTTTATTCGGAAAAGTCGGAGCTTTTTGTTATGTCGCTTTATTTGGACTCGGACGAATATGCGATATTCGTTTCGAAAAATCTTACGCAATGGCGTGAAACGCAAAGAGTTACGCTTCCCAACGACAACGAATGCCCGGCGTTCTTTCCCATTGAAAACTCCGACGGCGTTGAAAAGTGGGTTCTTATGGGCGCGCGCGACAGATATATTGTGGGCAATTTCGACGGAGAAAAATTTGTTCCCGAACACGACGGTTCTTTGATTTTTAACTTTACCGGCAACAACGTTTACGCCTCGCAAAGATTTGAAAACGCGGGCAAGCGTTGTTTGCGGTTGGGGTGGATTACGGCTCGCAACACGGACAGCGAATTGCCTTTTAACGGCGCGATGACGGTTCCGCAGGAACTAACGCTGGTTTGCACCAAGGACGGCGACAGGCTTTTTGTAAATCCGGCGGCGGAAGTTGAAAAGTTGCGCAGAGGTAAGGTTAAAAAGTCGCAAACTACGGACAGATTTTCTTTGAAGCTTGCGGGGGCTCAACAGGACATTTCGCTTTGCGTTTCGGCGAACGGTGCGGAAAGCGCGACCGTTTGCGTTTTTGGAACGGTATTTGAGCTTAACTTTGCAAACGGGTTTATGCGTTGCGAAAAATATACTTTGCCGCTTTGCGGAAAAGACGGAGTTTTTAAGTTACGGTTGCTTACGGACTGTTGCGGCACGGAAGTTTATGTTGCCGACGGGGCGGCTTTCGGAATGTTTATGGGGATTCCCGACGCAAATCTTTGCACGCTTGAAATTAAGGCGGAAAAGCCTTTGGGAATTAAACTTGAGGCTTTTAAAATGAGAAATGCGAAATTTACGGACAAAAGGAAATAATATCTTATGAAAATACTTGCGTTTGGCGAAATACTGTTCGACGTATTTGAAAATCAAGAAAAGCTTGGCGGCGCGCCTTTTAACTTTTGCGCCGACATTGCGGGTTTGGGTGCAAAAGCTTTTGTTTTATCTGCGGTGGCGGGCGACGATTTGGGCAAAAAGGCTTGCCTCGAGGCGGCGAATTTGGGAGTTGACCTTTCGTTTTGCAACGTCGGTTCGGAATATCCGACCGGGAAATGCGTTGTTACGAGGGACGAAAACGGAGAGCCGAATTACGACCTTAAAAAAGACTGCGCTTACGATTACATAGCGGTTGACAAAGAGCTTTGCGAAAAAATTGAGAATGAAAAGTTCGATATGCTTTATTTCGGCACGCTGGCGCAAAGAAGCGAAGTTTCGAGCGGGGCGTTGCGGGTGCTTTTGCAAAAGCGGCGGTTTGGGAAGATATTTTTCGATGTAAATTTACGGCAGGATTTTTATTCGTTTGAACTTTTGGAAAGCGGGCTTTTTGCCTGCGACATATTGAAGCTTAATTTTTCGGAATGCGAAGTTCTTTGTCGGCTTGGTCTTTGTGAAAAGCCGCTTTGCAACGTAAATAACGGAAATAACGAAATTTCGGAAGAAAATCTTTTGGCGGTTTGCAAAAGTCTTTGCGAAAAATACGGTATTGAAACGGTTATCGTTACGCTGGACAGCAAGGGGGCGTTTGCTTTTGATTCGGCAAGCGGGGAACACTTTTTGGGCGTCGCAAAAAAGGCAGAGGTTGTTTCCGCCGTGGGCGCGGGGGACGCATTTTCGGCATGTTTTGCTTTTAATTATCTTTGCGGAGCAAGTCTTGAGGAGTGTGTGAACCGAGCCAACGTTTTGGGCGGCTATACTGTGGGATTTTTGGAGGCTACGCCGAATTACGGTGAAAATTTGATTGAAATTTGCACGGGCGGCAAAAGTAAAAACGGCTTGGAGCTTTGATTTTCGGAATGTAAATTCGGGCGCAAATTTACTGTTTTGTATTGACATACTTATTTTTGAATGTTATAATAAAATCGGTGGAATTGTTTAAGCTCGCGGCTTTTTTCGGCTTTGCTTTGCCGTTTTAAGCCGGCAGGTTTAAGCGGTTTTACATTCGTCTTTTTCCGAACGGAGGGCACGGTTATTATTATATTGAAAATTCTTTTGCGGATTTTAGCGGTTTTGCTGCTTTGCGTTTTGGCGATTTTGCTTTTTAACGTGAAAATTACGGTGGGCAACGGCGAAAAGTTTTTTTGGAAAATATCCGTTTGCGGAATTACCGTTCCAAAAAGCGTTTTCGGGCGTTTTTTCGGTGCGGGCGGACATATGAAAAAATCCGAAAAGTCGGAAAAGAAAAAGAAAGAAAGCGACGTTGGCGTAGACAGCGGTAAAAAAAGCAAAAATGATAAAAAAGAAAAGAAAGAAAAAAGCGCAACGCAGGTTCTTGGGTTTGCAACGGAGCTTGCAAAAGTTGCGGCGAACTCTTTGCCGAAAGGATTCAGATTTCGTCTTAAAAAGCTACGGATAACGGCGGGCGGCGAAGACGCCTCGCAAGCCGCGTTGGCGTATGGGAAGTTTTATGCGGCGGCGGAAAGTCTGTTTGCGCTTTTCGACGGATACCGTGGAATTTTTTACGGCTTTCGGGCAAAAAAGTCCGACGTTATTATTACGGTGGACTATGAAAAACAAAAAAGCGGTGCGGAATTCGAGATGACGGTTTGTTTTTTTGTTTGGCAACTTGTTTTTATTGCAATACGTATGGGCGTTGCGGCTATTGTTTTTATGCTGAAAAACGCCGATGTTGACGACTGACTGTTGAGGTTTCGCTGTCTGCGGACGGCGGCAATGGGATTTCGCACTCTGCGGAGTGCGACAGGGGCTTCGCGCCCCTTGACCTGCGCCGCCTTTTGAAAAAGGCGGGCGAAAACTTTCCTTTTGGGGTGGGGGAGTTTTTGTGGTTGCGGTGATAAGGGCGGTTTTGTGCTGTAATTTCTTGTATAGGTGCAGTTGCATGGGCAATTTTTGCGCTTTAACCGAACGGCGGCTGACTATTCCAAACCGCAAATAAACTTCTTAAATTAAAGATTTCCACAATACCCCACAAAAAATCCCTACCCAAAAAGAAAGTTTTTTGCCAAGCTTTTTTGAAAAAAAGCTTGCAGTTTCCAAAGGCGGCGCCTTTGGTCGCACCTCGCAAGGTGCGAAATCTCTACGTGCAAATGGAGTTTCGCTGACTGCGGACGGCGGCAAGAGTTTTGCGGCGCATTTGGGCGCGGTTCGCAAACCGCGAAATTCCTATGGCTGACTGCGAAGTGCGACAAGGGCTTTGCGGCGCATTTGGGCACAAACCGCAATTTGCGAAATTCCCTTATATGTAAAGGAGAAATGAAATGGCTGAAACACCGATTAGCGAAATAATAAAAACGGCATTGGAGGGCGTTAAGCAAACGCTGGACGCAAACACGGTTATGGGCGAACCCATGACGGTACTTGAGCACACAGTTATTGTGCCGATTTCCAAAATTTCCTGCGGAATCGCCACGGGCGGTTCGGATTTCGGCGGAAAAAAAGAAGCCGCCAAAAAGAACTTCGGCGGAGGCGGCGGCACGGGGATTACCGTTATGCCGATTGCTTTTTTGGTTGTTAATTCCGACGGCAACGTTAAAATTCTTAACGTGGGCGAAAACACGGGATATGCAAGCTCCAAAGTTGCGGACGCTCTTGCCGCGGCGGACAACGTTATTGAAAAAGCCCCGGATATGATTTCTAAAATTTTGGATATTTTTAAAAAGAAAACCGATTCCCCGGAGTCCGACGGTTCGAATTAAACCTCCGACTGTTGCGGGCAAGCGGCAATGGCGAGTTCGCTGACTGCGGGCGAGTGGCAAGGAGATTTCGCACTCTGCGGAGTGCGACAAGGGCTTTGCGCCCTTGACCTCACCAACTTTTTGAAAAAAGTTGGACAAAAACTTTCCTTTTTGGGTAGGGAATTTTTTGGGGTTGCGGTGGTAGCGGCGGTTTTGGGCTGTGAGTTCTTGTATGGATTCGGCGGTGATGGCAGTTTTTGCGCTTTAACCATACAACGGCTAACTCCCCAAATCCGCAAATAAACCACCAAAGCGAAATTTTCCACACCCCCACAAAAAAGTTCCCCCAAAAAGGAAAGTTTTTTGCCAAGCTTTTTTTCCAAGCACCATATGTGGTGCTTTATAAGCTTGCGGTTCCCAAAGGCGACGCCTTTGGTCGCACCTCGCAAGGTGCGAAATCTCTACGTGCAAATGGGTTTTTGCCGACTGCGGACGTCGGCAGAGTTTTGCGGCGCATTTGGGCGCAAACCGCAATTTGCGAAACCTCTATAACAATAAAAAAAGATTATTAAGGAAATTAGTGACTATGACGCCTAAAGAAAAAGCTATTCGATTTTTAAAAAATGTGCAAAAGCCCGCTCGGTATATCGGCGGCGAACTTAACGAAATTATTAAAGACAAAAAAGACATAAAGCTGAGAATTGCTTTTTGTTTTCCCGATTCTTATGAAATAGGTATGTCCAATTTGGGAATGAAAATTCTTTACGGTACACTTAACGCCGAAAAAGACGTTTGGTGCGAAAGAGTTTTTGCTCCGTGGGAGGATATGGGCAAGCTGATGACGGAAAAAGACGTTCCGCTTTACGCTTTGGAAAGCGGCGATTCGTTGCTTGATTTCGATATTGTGGCGTTTTCCGTGGGATATGAAATGGCGTATACCAACGTGCTTTATATGCTGGAGCTTGCAAAAATTCCGCTTACAAGCAAACAGCGAGGCGACGACGGAAAATATCCTCTTATTATCTCGGGGGGAACTTGCGCTTATAACCCGGAACCGCTTGCGGATTTTATTGATATGTTTTGCATTGGCGAGGGTGAAGAACATCTTTCGGAAATTTCACGGCTGATTATAAATTACAAAGAAGAATGCGGCGGCGAATTTTCGAAAAAAGAACTGTTGCAAAGACTTGCCGGACTTCAGGGTTCTTATGTTCCTCAATTTTACGATGTGGAATATAACGGCAAAGACGGTACAATTTCGAAATTTGCGCCCAATATTGAGGGCGTTCCGAAAAAGATTACAAAAAGAATCGCTTCGGATTTTGAAACTTCGCATTACCCAATAAAGCAAATTGTTCCTTTTATCGAAACGGTTCACGACAGAATTTCTTTGGAAACGGCAAGAGGCTGCATTAGGGGCTGTCGCTTTTGTCAGGCGGGAATGGTTTACCGTCCTTATAGGGACAGAAAATTCGACAACCTTTGTTTGCTTGCGGAAAATACCTTTAAAAACACGGGATATGAGGAAATTTCCCTGCTTTCGCTTTCCATTAGCGATTACAACGGTCTTTCCGAACTTGTGGACGGACTTAAGGAATGGACGGACGCAAAAAAAGTGGGAATTTCGTTGCCGTCTATGCGAATAGACGCTTTTGAAAGCGAAATTATGGAAAAAGTGAACGGCGTGCGAAAAACCGGGCTTACTTTCGCTCCGGAAGCGGGTACTCAGCGACTGAGGGACGTTATTAACAAAAACCTTACGGAAGAAGAAATTCTTGAGGGTTGCCGCGGCGCGTTTTCCAAAGGCAGAACAAGCGTTAAGCTTTATTTTATGCTGGGACTTCCCACGGAAACGGACGAGGACGTTTGCGGTATTCCCGCGCTTGGGCAAAAAATTATTGACGAATATTATAAAAATCCCAACAAACCGAAAGGAAAATCCGTGGAAGCCACGATGTCGGTTTCCTGTTTTGTTCCGAAATCGCACACGCCTTTTCAGTGGGAGGCGCAGGACAGTTTGGAAGAGTTGGTGCGCAAACAAAAACTTTTGGGAGCTCACATTACCACAAGAAAATTACGGTATAATTGGCACGAAGCAAAGGTAAGCCGCATTGAGGCGATTTTTGCAAGAGGCGACAGACGGCTTTCGGCGGCTCTTTTAAAGGCGAGGGAGCTTGGGTTTATGTTTGACGGTTGGGACGAATATTTTGACTACGACAAATGGACGCAAGTTTTTGAAAGCGTGGGAATTAATCCTTCTTATTACGCCAACAGGGCTTTTGATTTTGACGAAATTTTGCCGTGGGCGCACATCTCTTGCGGCGTGAGCGACGAATTTTTGCTTTCGGAAGCGAAAAAGGCGAGAGCGGAAAAAACAACGCCGGATTGCAGGACAAAATGCTCCGCTTGCGGTATGCAAAAGGTTTGCACAATTCACAAGTCTTGAATTTTCGGAACGGGCGGGCGGCTTTCGGTTGACGGTCGGGTGGCGGTTGAGTATCGGTTTATTGTCGAGGTGCCGTCGAGTTGGTTATAGGTTGACTGTCGGGCAAGACGCGGACGCACGGTCGGTTACGGTTTTTGGGAACGCCTAACGGTAAATTATAATTTGGAGGCAGAAAAATGAACAATACGGAACGAATGTATAATGAAATGGCATATATTGCCGATGAAGCGGTATTTGAAGAAATAAAGTCTTGCCGAAAACTTTTGCAAAAGCTTAATTTTATGGATAGAACCGATTTTGAAGGAATCAACGCTGTTACAAAAGAACTTTTCGGAGAAAGCGACGCACACATAACGCCGCCTTTTCATTGCGACCTCGGCAAGAATATTACAACGGGAAAAAATTTTTCCGCCAACGCAAACTGTACGATACTTGACGTTGCAAAGGTTGTTTTCGGAGATAACTGTTTACTTGGTCCAAACGTACAGATTTATACAGCAGGACATCCCATACATCCTTTTGCAAGGAATTCGGGTTATGAATACGGTAAATCCGTGACTGTCGGCGACAATGTTTGGATTGGCGGAAGTTCCGTAATTTGCCCGGGTGTGCACATAGGAAGCAATGTTGTTATCGGCGCGGGAAGCGTCGTTACAAAAGATATTCCCGATTGGTGTGTTGCCGCCGGAAATCCGTGCAAAGTGATACGCAAAATTACCGACTTGGATATGCGTAAACTTTATAAAGATGAAGAAATTGACGACGAAGCGTGGAACAATATTTTGCGTCAATAATATAATTGCGTTTTTGAAATATCGGTCGTTTACAATTTACTGTGAATTAATTTTGTGAAAATTATGAAAAAAATTAAATTATTTGTTTTTATATCGGCTTTGCTTTTGACGGCGGCGTTTTTGGCGGGCTGTAAAATTACGTTTATTAACAATTTTGAAAACAATTCGTCTTTGGGTGACGGTGGCGAGTACAACGGTTCGAACGGTTCCGACGGTTCGGACAATTCGAACAATTCCGGCGGTTCGGCAAATCGGATTGAATCGGGCGATTCAAATTCTGGCAATTCAAATTCGGGCAGTACGGACGGTCAGAGCGGTTCGGGTTCAAACGAAAATTTCCAAAACGGCAAAACCGATGTTGAGCACGACGTCGACGCCGATTTCGGCGTGGGGGAAAATTCGGGCTCCGGTTCGGAGACGGGTTCGGAGACGGGTTTTGGGACAGATTCCGACGCCGGTTCAAATTCCGACGTTGATTCGGATTTTGATTCCGACGTTGACTTTGATTCCGATTCGGATATTAAAAAGATTATTGAAAATATGACGTTGCGTGAAAAGGTGGGGCAGTTGTTTGTTGTTCGTCCGGATTCGCTGGACTTTTTGCAAACGGACGAGCAAATTAACAATTCTTCCGCAAGCGGCGTTACGCAAATGACGGCGGCTTTGAAAAGCTCGGCGGCAAAATATCCCGTGGGCGGGTTCGTTTTGTTTTCCAAAAATATTAAGGACGAAGATTCTCTTATTGAATTTATTGCCGACTTAAAAGCCGATTCCGAAATTTTGCCTTTTGTTTGTGTGGACGAAGAGGGCGGCGCGGTTGCAAGGCTTGCAAATCACCCCGAATTTTTGTTACCGAAATATTCAAGCGCGGCGGAAGTGGGAAAAAGCGGAAACATCAACGACGCTTTGGAAATGGGAAAAACAATAGGTCATTATCTTGAAAAATACGGTTTTAATTTGGATTTTGCGCCGGTGGCGGACGTAAACACAAATCCCAACAATCCGATTATAGGGAACAGGGCTTTTTCGTCCGACGCAAAAATTGCGGCAAAAATGGCGGTCGGAATGGCACGAGGGTTAAGTTCTTGCGGAATTATTCCCGTTTTCAAGCATTTTCCGGGGCACGGCGATACGGAGCAGGACAGTCACGGCGAACTTGCGGTAAGCTTTAAAACAAAAAAAGAGCTTGAGGAGTGCGAATGGCTTCCTTATGCTTCTTTGAACGAAAACTCTTGCGTTATGGTAGGGCATATTGCCGTTCCCAACTTAACGAGAGATTATGTACCCGCTTCGATGTCTTATAAAATTGTAACGGAAATTTTGCGGGGCGAGTTGGGATTTGACGGCGTTGTTGTTACGGATTCGCTTGCAATGGGTGCGATTACGGAGCAATATTCGGCGCAGGAAGCCGCTCTTGGCGCAATTCTTGCGGGGTGCGACGTTTTGCTCTGCCCGAGGGAATTTGAAAAGACGTTTAATTATATCATTCAAGCCGCAGAAAACGGAAAAATTTCCGAACAAAGGCTTGACGAAAGCGTTTTTCGCATTTTAAAGCTTAAAAAAACCTACGGATTAATTGATTGGTCGTTAATTGCTTAGTTGCCGATTGATTGGTTGTCGATTGGTCGGTTGTTGATTGAACGGTTGCCGGTTGGTTGGGTGCCGATTGGTCTGTTGTTGATTGAACGGTTGCCGGTTGGTTGAGTGTCGATTGGTCTGTTGTTTATTGAACGGTTGCCGGTTGATTGGGTGTCGATTGGTCGGTCGTTCGTTGATTGGTCGGTTAATTAACGGTTGACAGTCGGTTTGACGGTTTGACGGTTTGACGACTGGGCGGTTGGCGATTGGGCGGTTTGCGGTTGGAGGTTAGACGGTTGGAGGTTGGACGGTTATTCCGTTAATTGACGGTCGGTTAATTTTTGAATCGGTTAATTGCCTGATTGATTTTTGAATATTTGCGGTTTTCCGCATATTATTTTTCAGCGTCGGTATGCCTTGACGGAATACGGACGCTTATATTAAAAAAAAATAAAAATTTTTTTGTTTTGGGCGTGAGATTTTTTATGGGTAATACGTTCCGAAGTATAGAGATGGAAAATTTGCTTTGGAGGTAAAAAATATGAAATCCGAAAGGAAAGAAAACACGGACGTTTTGGACAATTTGTTAAAAGTTGCCGCAACGTCGGTAGGCGAAAACGACGTTAGGGAATTTTGCGAAGAAAACCGCACGGCGGAGTTTTCGGACGAATTTTTGAAGAAATTTAAAGAAGTTCCGCAAAAAGCGACTCAAAAAGGAAAGCGAATACGTTTTAGGCAAAGGCTTATTGCCGCCGCAGTTGCGGCTTTGCTTGTGTGCGCGCTTATGGTGGGTTCGATTGCGGACTTCGGCAGGACAAGCGCGGAAGTTCGAATTGAATTTGAAGACGGAAAAACCGTTCTTTCATACGGTTTGAAGAGTATGCTTCCGGGTAAGTTTTCGCCCAACCAAGTTCCGCAGGTAATCGGGGACGGTTGCCGACTTTCGGAGCGAACCGAGCTTGAGGACGGATATTCTGAAGTTTACCGCGGGGAAACGCTGGAAATAACCTATTCGGTGCGCAGGCTTAATTCGTCTTACAGTCTTGTTTTGGGTGATGAAAACACGGATTATTTTAAAATTTATGTTTGCGAAAAGTTCAACGGCGTTGCGGCGGAAAGCGAGCAAAACGGAGAAATTTATTCGGTTGCGGCGTGGAACGACGGCAACGTTGCATATGAGCTTTGCGGAAAAACTTCGGCGGACGAACTTATTCTTATTGCCGAGGAATTATATTGACGGATTGATTAAAAAACCGACGAAAAAAAGTTCAAAACATTTCAAAACAATACGGAACAAAACAGTACGGTACGGAACAGTATCGTACGGAACCGACGTAAAGGAAAGGAAGCGGGAAAATGAACAACTTTGAATTTAAATCTTCGTTGGATATTCTGCTCCTTTCGGCTTCATCTTTTTTGGGTAAAAAGGAAAAGGAAGAATTTTTGAATTGCAGTAAAAAGTCTTGCGTAAAGCGAAAATACTTTAAGCGGATATTACGGCAGATTAAGAACGAAAATCTGTTTCCGCACGGGAGGCTTTCGGCGAGGGCTCGGCTTATTGCGGCGGGGTTGCTGTTGGGGTTGATTTTGCTGCTGTTTTGCGTGAGCGTTGCCGGAATATCGCTTTTAAAGACGTTTTCCGAAAAATATTTTGAAGATTCGGAAAATGCAAATTCGGAGCAAAAAATTCTTACGGAAATTGCGGATATTACGGAATTTAAAAAGCCGAGTTACTCGGCGGGGGCAAAAGAGACGGTTCTTGTCAGGTCTTCGCAGATATACAACGTTGAATATGCAACGGACGGTTGGAACTGTTATTACACTCAAGTCCCGCTTGGCAACGGCAACGAAGATTATCTTATTAAAAGCGGAAATAAAATTATTGAAGTTTGCGTGGGCGAGCTTAGGGGGAAAGTTGCGGTTATCGAAAAAGGCGGCGTTAAAAGTTTTTCGCTTTATTGGGACGACGGAACATACCGCTATAACGTTGCGGGCACGTTGCGGCTTTCCGAACTTTTGAAGATTGCGCAAAGCGTTTCGGTCAACGAATAAATCCGAAAGGACACACATATAAAATGATTCCATTTATACTTACGCTTACGGTTCAGGATGGGCTGTCCGTTTCCGACAAGACGTTTCTTGAAGAACTTTTTGACAAATACAGTGCGAAAATGTATTATACGGCAAAAAAGATTCTTAACGGCAAAGAAGATTCGGAGGACGCGCTTCAGGACACTTTTATTAAAATATACAATAATATTGAAAAATTCCGCGCTCTTTCGGGGGACGATTTGATTCTTCTTATAATCGTTTATACCCGCAACACGGCGAGGGATATTCAGCGTAAAAAAAACGCCGCTTTAAACAAAACGGCGCAGGCGGTTATTAACTCGGACGACGAGGAGATTTATACGGATTTTTGCGACCCGAACGCTTTTGTGGAAGATATTGTTATTAACAACGAGCGAATTTTGCAAACGGCAAATTATATAGATTCTCTTCCGGAAAAACAGCGGGACGTTATTATTATGAAATACCGTTTGAATATGAAGGAAAAGGAGATTGCACAGGTTTTGGGCGTCAGCGAAACGGCGGTAAGCTCCCGAGTCTTGCGGGCAAAGGACGGTCTTAGAAATATGCTTAAAAACAACGACTTATTCGATACTTAATCTTTTTGGGGGTTCGCCGCTATCATCGGCGAATCCCGTTTTTTACGTATATGGGGGTGTAAACTGCGGTTTGCGACGTGGGGGAATTTCGCTGTCTGCGGAGCGCGACAAGGGGATTTCGCTGTCTGCGGACAGCGACAAGGGCTGTCCGCCCTTGACCGCACCAACTTTTTGAAAAAAGTTGGACAAAAACTTTCCTTTGGGTTGGGAATTTTTTGGGGTTGCGGTTGTGATGACAACTTTTGATGTTGTTTTCGTTTGGGTTCGGGGGCGGTGAGTGTGGTTTTGCTGTGTTATTTTTCATCGGATACGGCGATATGCTGTGCATTATCTGCAAAATTTTTGCGTCTGTTTGCAAATTGCAATATTCGGAACGGATAACTGAAAAATACAACTACGCCAAAAGTAAAAACAACCCGCCAAAAACAAAGTTTTCCACAATACCCCCAAAAAAACTCCCAACCCAAAGGAAAGTTTTTGCCCCGCTTTTTTTCAAAAAGCGGGCGCAGGTCAAGGGGCGCGAAGCCCCTTGTCGCACTCCGCAGAGTGCGAAATCCCCCTTGTCGCCGTTCGCAAACGGCGAAACACCTTCGTCGAGTCATAATCCAAAAGAAAAGTTAATAATATAGAACGTAGAAAAAACGGAGAAAGGCTTTTGAAATGAGATTCGACATAAAAATGCTTGACAAAAAGACTTTAAGAATAACAAAAGTTTTTAAAACGGTTTTTTTGGTTTGCTTTGCGGTTATTGCTACGTTCGGTTTGATACCCGAAAAAAGAGGAAAAACTCCGCAAACGGCAAAAAGTTCGCAAGCGGTGTTTTTTCATTCGGAAGAGCGGGAAAACTTGGGTTTTGCTTTTGATTCGGCTTCCGTTTGGGATACAGGCACGGATACGGCAACGGAAGCAAGCGTATTTTCCGCTGTAAAAGACGTTGCGCCGCCCGAAGTTTCCGCAGTCGGAGCGGCTCTTGTTTGCGCGGACACGGGGGAGCTTATTTTCGGCAAAAACGCCGATTGCGTTTTGCCGATGGCAAGCACAACCAAAATTATGACGGCTCTTGTGGTTTTGGAAAACTGCCGTTTGGATTATGTTTTTACCGTTCCGAAAGAGGCGTGCGGAATTGAGGGTTCAAGCGTATATCTTTATCCGGGCGAACAAATAACCGTGGAAAATTTGCTTTACGGACTTCTTTTGGAATCGGGTAACGACGCGGCAACCGCGCTTGCGATTGCCTGTTGCGGGAGTGAGGAGAAATTTGTTTTTGAAATGAACCGCCGAGCGAAAGAGATGGGACTTTGCAATACTTCTTTTGCAAATCCACACGGGCTTTCGGCTGAAAATCACTTTACCTCGGCGAAAGAGCTTGCGATTATAACATATTACGCTATGAAAAATCCCGATTTTAAAAGAATTGTTTCGACAATAAGTCACAGCGTTGAAAATCCCGACGGAAGCAACGGGCATTATTTTGTGAATCACAACAAAATGCTTCGCACCTACAACGGCGCAAACGGCGTTAAAACGGGCTATACCGTTGCTTCGGGGCGTTGTTTGGTTACAAGTGCGGAAAGAGAAAACGGAACTTTTATTGCCGTTACTCTTGACGACAGAAACGATTGGAAAGACCACGCCGCAATGCTTGACTATGCTTTTTCGGTTTATTGCGCAAAAGAAATTTTTAAAAGCGGTGAGCTTGAATTTTGCTTTGACGGCGTTACATACTCAAATGCGGAAAAAATATGCTCTCTTTTCCGAAAAGACGAAAAAGAGAGCGAGGACATGGCGGGAAACAAAAACGTTACCGTAACAAACGACGAAACAACGGTAAAATACAATATCTTTGCCGAACTTTTACCGATTTGCTGAAAGCGGAACGCCGTTTGCGGACGGCAATAGGGGGATTTCGCACTCTGCGGAGTGCGACAAGGGCTTCGTATAGGTTTCGCCGTTTGCGAACGGCGACCAAGGGAATTTCGCACTCTGCGGAGTGCGACCAAGGCTCCGCCTTTGGATACCGCACTCTTTTTTGAAAAAAAGAGTGGCAAAAAACTTTCCTTTTGGATAGGGGAAGTTTTTTAGGGGTATTGT
>CAZJCI010000032.1:0-14139 GCA_964544455.1 uncultured Oscillospiraceae bacterium | reverse complement strand
CGCAAAAAAGTAATATTTCCAAAAAATATGATAACATTTTTTCTTTTAATTGTCAAGTATATATGGTATAATGTGATTGTTAAATATTTAAAATTTAACAAAATTTAAAATAACAAAAGGAGAAATAAAATTATGAAGATCACATGGCTTGGTCAAGCCGGACTTTTGTTTGAAACGGGTGGCAAAAAAATAATGGTCGATCCGTATTTGTCCAACAGTTGCGGAAAAATTAATCCGCAAAGTCAAAGGCGTGTTTCGGTTGACGACGCAGTTCTCAAAATAAAACCCGACGTTATTGTTTTAACGCACGACCATTTGGATCATACGGATCCTGAAACTCTTGAATATTTTTTGAACGGAGAAAACAATGTGCTTGTGCTTGCGTCTTATAACGCATGGCAAAAGGTAAGAGTAATAGGGCAAGGTAATAATTACGTTTGCTTTAACCGTCGCACCGTGTGGACATACGAAGGAATAGTTTTTACCGCAATAAAGGCGGAACACAGCGATTTATGCGCAATAGGCGTAATAATCGATGACGGAGAAAAAAAGTATTACGTAACCGGAGATACTCTTTATAACAAAGATATTTTTACGGAACTTCCAAAAGATATTGAAGCGGTATTTTTGCCGATAAACGGAGTGGGAAACAATATGAATATGACCGACGCAAAACTTTTTGCAAAAGAATGCGGAGCAAAAAAATCCGTACCGTTGCATTTCGGATTGTTTGACGATTTAAAGCCAAGCGGATTTGATATTGTCCCGGAATATTTTAAAGAAATAAAAATTTAAAGTTAAAACTGAAAGGAAAATTTGATATGAAAGAATATAAAGTCGAAGGACACGTTTCGTCGTTTCTTCCGAAAGAAAAAAATTGGAATCTTGTTTGGAGTGATGAGTTCGACGGTACCGAACTTGATAATACAAAGTGGGATTACAGACTGTGTATGATGAACAAACGCCATACTGCATGGACGGATAAAGGAGTCAGACTTGACGGAAAAAGCAACGCTGTTTTTACTCTTATCGAAGAAAACGGACAACCCGTATGCTCTCAATTGCAAACCGGATATAACTTTATGGACGAACCCACGCAACAAACAAAGTTCGGCGGCGATTGCCTGCAATGGAATATAGGTAAACTTCATAAAAACAAATATCTTCATTCGCACGGCTATTACGAATGCCGTTGCAGATTGCAGCAAAAAGAAGGATGGTGGAGTGCGTTTTGGATTCAATCGCCGATTATCGGAGCGGACATAGATCCAAAAGTAAGCGGAGTGGAAATTGATATTATGGAATGCTTCCATCCCGGAAAAATAGTTCCGCACAACGTTTTTACGGGTGGTTACGGTCTTGATATGCAAAATGCAAACATCGGCGGAAATATTGAATTGGATAAAACACAGTTTCACACTTTCGGATTGATGTGGAATGAAGAAGGATATACTTTCTTTATCGACGGCAAGGAAGACGGTCATATAAATTCCTTTATTACTTCAAAACCGGAATTCATTTTAATAAGCACCGAACCTTTCGGTTACAGATACGAAAATCATAAGCCGGTAAAAGAAGCTTATGAAGCCATAGGCGATGAATTTCTTGTCGATTATATAAGAGTTTTTGAAGAAATAAAATAACCGGGACAGAGGCTAAAATGAAAATAATAGATATAAAATGTTTTACCGTAGATTGCTTTCGCACAAATTGGGTATTTGTAAAAGTATGTACGGACGAAGGAATAAACGGCGTTGGAGAAGCAACGCTTGAATATAAGGAAAAAGCTTTGCTCGGTGCGTTGGAACATATAAAAGAATATCTTATCGGAAAAAATCCGCTGAATATAGAAAAGCATTGGCACGATATATATCGCGACGCATATTGGCGAGGAGGAGCGGTTTTGATGTCGGCTCTTTCGGCTGTTGAAACGGCTTTGTGGGATATTTTGGGCAAAACTCTCGGGGTGCCGGTATATCAGCTTTTGGGCGGCAAAATAAACGATAAGGTCAGAATTTATGTAAACGGTTGGTTTGCCGGTGCAAAAGAACCCGAAGAATTTGCCGAAAAGGCAAAAACTGCGGTAAAAAAAGGCGTGACGGCAATGAAATGGGATCCTTTCGGAAAATCTTATCTTGAAATATCCGCAAAGGAACTTGAAAAATCTTTACGCTGTATTGCGGCAGTGAGGGAAGCTGTAGGAAATGGCGTGGATTTGCTGATAGAAGGGCACGGCAGATTTAATGTGCCTACGGCAATAAAAATTGCAAAGGAGCTTGAACAGTTTAAACCTATGTTTTTTGAAGAACCGGTTCCACCGGATAATATTGACGCCTTAAAAACGGTTCGCACAAAATCGCCGGTTGCAATTTCGGCGGGCGAAAGATTATATACCCGTTGGGATTACAGAAAACTGTTTGATATAAATGCCGCCGATTATATTCAGCCGGATGTTTCTCATGCCGGCGGAATAATGGAACTTAAAAAAATAGCGTCGGAAGCGGAATGTCGATATATTACGTTTGCACCGCACAATCCGTCAGGTCCCATTGCAAATGCGGCAACTCTTCAGCTTGCCGCTTGTTGCCCAAATTTTTCAATACTCGAAATTATGTATTCCGACGTTGAATGGCGAAAAGATGTGACAAACGAAAAACTTGAATATGCCGACGGTTATATTTCAATTTCGGATAAGCCGGGGCTTGGAATAGACCTGAACGAAGAAGCTTGCCTTGCACATCCCTATTCGGTTCATACATTAAGGCACTACACAGGAGCGTTAACCGATATAAGACCGCCAAAATCAGAGTTTTATTTTTAAAATAAATTTTATCTGTAAAGGAGATAAAGAATGCAACAGTTAATAAAATGCGGAAAAATAAAACCGCAAAAATCAAGCGAAATAAAATATAACAAAATCGGGCTTGGATTCGAAAAGCTTGACAGAGATGTGTTCGATCCCGAAAAAGCATATGATAAAGTTGCGGAAACCGGCGTTAAATTTGCAAGAATTCAATCCGGCTGGCAAAGAACCGAAACAAAAGAAGGAATATATGATTTTGCATGGATAGAAAGCATTATTGATAATCTTATAAAAAGAGGAATAGAACCGTGGGTATGTTTGTGTTATGGCAACGAGCTTTATAATGAGCTTGCAAAAACGGTTTTCGGAGCTGTCGGCTGTCCGCCGATAACAAACGAAAAGGAAAAACAAGCTTGGCTAAAATATGTTAAAGCGTTTACAAAAGAGTTTGCAAACAGGGTGAACTATTTTGAAATATGGAACGAACCTGACGGAGAATGGTGTTGGAAAAGCGGCGTTAATGCAAAAGAATACGGCGAATTTGCGCGAGATACTGCAATTGCAATTAAAACCGTAAAGCCCGAAGCAAAGGTTGTAGGCGGAGTTGTGTGTCAAAGAGGCTTGGATTTTCTTAACACCGCACTAAAAGTCGGAATGGCGGAATATATTGATTATGTTTCTTTTCACGAATACACACACGATGAAACAGCGGTATTTGAAAAAACAGATGCTTTTAAAGCCCTTATAAAAACGTATAATCCAAAAATAGAACTTATTCAAGGCGAAAGCGGATCGCAATCAAAAAGCGGAGGACACGGCGCATTGAATTGCGGTGCGTGGACGGAACAAATTCAAGCAAAACAGCTTGCTCGTCATACAATCGCCGATCTTATGTGCGACGTTAATTTTACATCATATTTTTCTTGTATGGATATGATTGAAGCTTTAAACGGAACTGTCGGCAACAAAAATTCATATCTTGACTACGGATATTTCGGAATTTTGGGAGCGGATTTTGATGAAAACGGAAAATCAACCGGAGAATATTACCGCAAACCGTCTTTTTACGTACTTCAAAATATATGTTCCGCGTTTTCGGAAAATGTGCAGAAATGTTCGCTTCCGGTAATTGTACCGTATTCGGGAATTTCTTCAAGAAAATTCGATGTAAGACCTTCAAGACGAGATATTACTTCCTGCGGGTTTAAAAAAGATTGCGGAAAAGCGTTTGTTTATTGGTATCCGTCAAATATTATGACAACAAGTTTTGAATCGGAAATAATACTTGAAGTTTATTCTGAATATGGTAATTTTAAGCTTGCGGATATAATGGACGGGGCGGTGTATGATATTCCCGAAGCTATGATTGAAGATAAAGGAAACGGCGTTTATCGCTTTACCGGTCTTCCCATAAAAGATACGCCGCTTATTTTGACAATGGGAGAGTTTTTGAATTATGACGAACAGTGAAAAAAAGAACTCGGTATTTGTAACCGGCGCAACCGTCGGGAGCGGACTTGCATGTGCCGAAAGATATGCCAAAGAAGGCTATGACGTTTTTATTCAAAGCCGTAGTGCCGAAAGAGCGCGAACAGCCGCCGAAAATATATCAAAAAAATACGGTGTTTTTGCAAAAGGTTACGGGATAGTTCCGGGAAGCGAAAAAGACGTTGAAACGGTTTTTGCTGATATTGACAATTGCGGAAGATTTGTAAAAACGGTTGTGCTTAATGCGGCAAATATGGGATTTGGAAGCGATCCTGCCAAAGGAATGGACTTTTTTTCTGTTTCTGTCCAAGAATTTGCCGAAGTTTTTGAAACCAATCTTGTTTGGAATTTTATAATTATCCGTTGCGCGGCAAAAAGGATGAAGAACAACGGCGGAGGAGCCGTGGTTTTTATAGGTTCGAATACTTCATACAGAGCAATTCCCAACAGAAGCGCATATTGCGCCTCCAAAGGCGGAATAACTTCTATGTCAAAGGCGTTTGCAATAGATTTGGGTAAATACGGAATCCGTTCCAACGTTGTTCTTCCGGGAACAATAAAAACCGAGCGTTGGATCAATATGGGAAACAAGCAAATTGTTAACGGAACACTTACGCCGATTGGCGATATTTCGGATTTTGAAGATATAGCGAACGCCGCATGGTATTTGGGAAGCGACGAATCAAAAAATGTAACGGGTGCCGAAATAATCGTGGACGGAGGTATGACGGCGCAACTTTATCCGAATGTACTTAACGAATATAAACGTAAAGCCGTTGCTTACGATAATATCAAAAACGATATTTAAAATTTGAATTTTTGGCAAATAGCAAATATAAGCAGGCGTATTATTTTAATACGTCTGCTTATATTGTTTACATAATGCCGTCTATATAACGTTCAACCGTTTTCAAAGCTTTTTTTGCGCTTTTTTTAAAATTCGGCTTTTTGGGGACAATTACCGCTTTAACGCCGCACCCAACTGCAGTTCCCACAATAATTGTTGCCATTGCTCCAAGTATTGTTTTCTTTTTGCACAATTCGTTTTTACATTTTGACATATATTTTGCCTTCCTGTTATTGTTGTTGCTTTAAGTTTATGCAAATAAAAAAATTTTATACCGAAAAATATTTGCTAAAATACGGTTTCAATAATTTTTGAACTTTTATCCGGCGAATATTTCCAATAATCTATTTTCCCTTCGGAAATATAATATTCCGGAATTTTGGGAGCGCAGTTTACGTTTTGCACGTCAACTATAACAAGCTTGATTTTCATTTTTTCGGGAATTATGCTTTTTATGTAAACGGCGGCACTTTGCCCTTCTTTTACATCTTCTCTCCATTCCGCAAGACCGGCAAGATTCGGAGCAAGTTCAACAAAAATTCCATACGGTTCAACGCTGCGTATAATTCCTGCAGCTGTTTCTCCGGAACTGTATTTTGACGCGTTTTCTTCCCAAGTGCCAAGTAGCTCTTTGTGCGTTAAAGTTATTCTTCCAAGTTCGTCAATTCCGTTTTTTACAGCCGTTTTAATATACTGACCGACAAAAAACCTGTCTTTAGGATTCTGTATTCTTGAAACCGAAATACAATCCACGGATAAAAGCGATATTATACCGCAACCAATGTCGCAAAAAGCTCCGAAAGGTTCAAGATGCGTAATTCTCGCGTCGATTATTTCGCCCGGCTCAAGCTTCGAAACGTAATTTTCAAAACATTCTTTTTGCGCAAGTCTGCGAGACAACAAAATATTTACATCTCCGCCGTTTTTTTCAATGGAAGTTATTTTCACGCAAACGGCTTTGCCGACTCGCGTTATTATTGCAATATCTCTCACCGGTTCGTTTCCGTAAGGCATTACAACTTCGTTTTTGGGAATTATTCCCACAAATTTTCCTATTTCGACAGTCAAATTTCTTTCGTTATCGCATTTTGTAACGATTCCTTCAAGTATAATACCGCAACTTTGAGCATATTCAAGCCCTTGCAGAGTTTCCGTAAGTTCCGTGTTTTCCGTAACATAAAGATTTGTTCCTTCCGGTTTATAAAGTTCAAGCATTTTGATACCGTGTCCTTTCTCGGATTATTCCGATTAAACTTTTGTTTTGTAATATATATGTTTAACACAGCTCGGTTATTACCCGAATTTTAATAAATTAATCTTAATCCGGTGCAAAACCTATATCGAAGAATTCAGATTAAAAAGCGATTTTGCAATATTTTTTCGCTGTACCGTATTTACGGTAGAAAATAAAATATTCTAAAAAAAACGAAATTACTGTTTACAAATCGCTTTTTTTGTGGTATAATGTAAATGGAAAGATTTTATTTCGACGGAGGACGGTTATGGAAATAAAAAGGTTTGCCGTAGGCGATACGCTTATTATGAAAAAATCGCATCCGTGCGAAAAAAAAGCGTTCAGATTTTCGGTTATGACTCTTGGAAGCGATATTAAAATAAAATGTCTTGCCTGCGGACGTGAAGTTACCGTGGCAAGAGTTAAGCTTGAAAAGAGCATAAAATCCGTTGAAAACGGTGTGAAAACCGAAAAAATAAATGCGGAAGGATAATAAATATGTTTGAGGCGCTGCAAGAAGCGGAAAAAAAATATAATGACATCGGCGAAAAGCTTATGCTTCCCGAAATAGTATCCGATACGGAAGCTTTTAAAAACTTAATGAAAGAACACAAAGCCCTAACCCCGATAATAGAAAAATATCGTGAGTATGTCAAAACCGAAAAAAACATAAAGGAAGCAAAAGAAATAATTGCCAATGAAGCGGATAAAGAATTGCGTGAAATGGCGGAGGAGGAAGTGCTTTCTTTAAAAGAAAATTTGGAAAAAATAAGCGACGACCTAAAAATTCTTCTTTTGCCCCGAGATGAAAACGATGATAAAAACGTTATAGTCGAAATAAGAGCCGGAACCGGAGGCGAAGAGGCGGCTTTGTTTGCCCACAGTTTACACAGAATGTATACTATGTATGCGGAATCGAAAGGCTTTAAAGTCGAATTGTTGAATATTAACGAAACCGAGCTTGGAGGTTGCCGAGAAGTATCTTTTATGGTCGAAGGCGATGGAGCAGATTCAAGGTTTAAGTTCGAAAGCGGTGTTCACAGAGTTCAAAGAGTCCCCGAAACCGAAACGCAAGGCAGAATCCACACTTCGGCGGTAACGGTTGCCGTATTGCCGGAAGCGGAAGAAGTGGAGGTGGAAATTAATCCTGCGGACCTTGAAATAGATACATACAGAAGCGGAGGCGCGGGCGGTCAGCACGTAAACAAAACGGATTCCGCAATAAGAATTACACACAAACCCACAGGCGTTGTGGTTGAATGTCAGGACGAAAGAAGCCAATTTAAAAATCGCGATAAGGCTATGAAAATGTTACGCACAAAGTTATATGATATGGAACGAGAAAAACTTGAAAAAGAACGTGCCGGCGAAAGAAAAAGTCAGGTTGGCAGCGGCGACAGAAGCGAAAGAATAAGAACATATAATTTCCCGCAAAGTCGTATGACAGACCACCGAATAGGACTTACGCTGTATTCTCTCGAAAGTATTATGGACGGAAATCTCGATGGCGTAATAGACGCGCTGATAACCACCGACAGAGCCGAAAAACTTCGTAACAGTGAATTTTAATACAAATATTTGAAATTCGGAGAATTATATGGACACTAAAATTTTACACGTATCTAAGGATTTAAGCGCAAAAGACGATATAAAGAATCTTACGGTTGCGGCAGAAGTGGTGCGAAACGGAGGTATTGTGGCTTTTCCCACGGAAACCGTTTACGGTCTTGGCGCAAACGCAATGGTGGATGAAGCTGTAAAAAGGATTTTCGAAGTTAAAGGACGACCTCAAGATAATCCTCTTATATCGCATCTTTCGGATGTAAACGAAATAGAAAAATATGCTTATACCAAAGAAAATAAATATTTTTCCCGTATTGAAAAGCTTTTTCCCGCACCGCTCACCGTTATTTTGCGTAAACGGAGTATGATTTCCAACGTAGTAACGGCAGGACTTCCAAACGCAGGATTCAGAGTGCCCGAAAACCTTATAGCACGTAAGTTTATAGAACTTGCGGGTGTTCCGATTGCCGCTCCAAGCGCAAATATTTCGGGACGTCCAAGCCCCACAAAAGCCGACCACGTAATAGAAGATTTGTTTGGAAAAGTCGATGTAATAATAGACGGCGGACCGTGTAACGTCGGAGTCGAATCCACCATAGTAACGCTTGCAACGGAACCGCCGGTGCTGTTAAGACCGGGCGCGGTTACTCTCGAAACGCTTTCTTCTTTGCTTGGAGAAGTAAAAATTTCTCGCGCAATTCTTTCCGAAATGAACGAAGATGAAGTTGCGTCCGCTCCGGGAATGAAATATAAGCATTACGCCCCCATAAATCCGGTTACGCTGATTATGGGCGACGACGCTAAGGTAAGAGAATATATAAATAAGCGTTGCGAAACCGAAAATCTTGCAATTCTTTGTTATGACGAGGACGTTCCGTTTATTGATTGCCGCAATATTTTTACGGTTGGAACTGCGGACGAACCGTTGGAACAGGCAAGACGTATTTTCGACGCACTCAGAGCAACCGACGAATGTTCGTTTATTACCGGAGTTTTGGCACGTTGCCCCGAAAGTCGAAACGGCGTTTATTTGGCTGTTTATAACAGATTGCTTAAGGCGTCGGGATTCCACGTAATAAAGCTTTAAGTTTAGGGGGAATAAAAAGTGCTGGTGCTTGGAGTTACAGGTCAAAGCGGTGCCGGAAAAGGCGAATTTTGCAAGCAAATGATAAAAAAAGGCGTGGCGTGCCTTGATACCGATAAAACCGCACGCGAAGTAGTTATGCCCGGAACCGAGTGCTTGGCGGAATTGTGCCGGCATTTCGGTAACGGAATTTT
Organism: uncultured Oscillospiraceae bacterium; assembly: GCA_964544455.1. Lineage (GTDB taxonomy): Bacteria > Bacillota > Clostridia > Oscillospirales > CAG-382 > SIG622. The sequence goes on along the minus strand of CAZJCI010000032.1, from coordinate 4,926 downwards.
GAACGGCGATGGCACAATGAACCGCAAAACGGTTGCCGCAACGGTATTTTCAAATAAAAACGAATTGGAATTTTTAACTCAAACAACGCATAAATACATTATTGAAAAAATAAAAGAATGGCTTTTCGAACGTGAAATTGCGGGCGAAAAAATTGTTATAATAGACGCTCCGCAATTGTTTGACACCGGAGCGGAAGAATATTGCAATTTTACTCTTTGCGTGTTGGCAGATAAAAATATACGTTTAAAGCGAATCGAAAGTCGCGACGGAATAGACGAAAAATCGGCGTTGGCAAGAATACAAAATCAAAAAGACGACGCTTTTTTTAAAGAAAAATGCGACTATACCGTATATAATAACGGCAAATTGGAACATTTGGAAGAATGCGCAAACAAAATTTACGCGGAGCTTATGGCTAAAAAGGAGTATTTCGATAACGATCAATAGAAAGGTTAGCATTTTAAGTGAAGAAATTTATTGTTTTTATTACAATATTGGCAATATCTGTGGGAGTGGGATTTTCGTGGACATATATGGAAGAATTTATCACGGAAAAATTGCACCCCATGAAATACGTTGAATATGTTGAAGAATATTCGGAATTATACGGTGTGCCGGAAGAAATAATATATGCCGTTATCAAATGCGAAAGCTCTTTCGAAGCGGATGCAAAATCATCAAAAGGGGCAATAGGACTTATGCAAATAATGCCTGCAACGTTTGAGGATTTATGTCGGCGCACCGGCGAAGAATATAACGAAAGCTTGTTGTATGACCCAAATGTGAATATTAAATACGGAACATATTATTTAAGCAGGTTATATTCAAAATTCGGAATTTGGGAAACTGTTTATGCGGCATATAACGCAGGACCGGGCAGAGTTGACGAGTGGCTTTCAAACGCAACTTACGCTACCGACGGCAGACTTCATAATATTCCTCTTGAAGAAACAGCCGGTTATGTTGAAAAAGTAAGCGAAGCTCGTAAAGTTTATGTAAAACTTACGGAAAAATACAGCGGAAAAGTCAAAACAGTACCCTCCAATTCGTCAGAAGCAAAAAACATTCTGTCGAATGTTTAATAAAATAAAAGAAAGCGAGTGAATTTTATGTCGGAAAAAACAAAAGGCGAACAACTTAAGGAACAACTTTTTATGGAAAAGAAAAACGCATATGAAGTATTCGAAGAGGGAGAAATTCAAAAAGCGTACGCATATTGCGACGATTACAAAAAATTTCTTGATAATGCAAAAACAGAAAGAGAAGCAACAGCGGTAACGGCAAAAATTGCCGAAGGTTGCGGATTTGAAAAGTTTGAATACGGAAAAGCTTATAAAACCGGGGATAAAGTTTATTTTAACAACAGAGATAAGTCGATATATCTTGTTGTTTTCGGAAAAGAGCCGCTTGACAGCGGAATCAGCATTGCGGCGGCACATATTGACAGCCCAAGGCTTGACTTAAAGCAAAATCCTCTTTATGAAGACGGCGGTATGGCTTATTTTAAAACGCACTACTACGGCGGTATTAAAAAATATCAATGGCCGGCACTTCCGCTTGCGATTCACGGGGTTATTATAAAATCTGACGGAGAAAAAGTTGATGTGCTCGTGGGTGAATCCGAAGATGATCCCGTATTTTGCATTAACGATCTTTTACCTCATTTGGATAGAGATTCGTCGCGTCCCATGTCAAAAGTTATTGCGGCGGAAAAGCTGAATATTCTTGTCGGTTCGAAACCGTTTGACGATGAAAAGGTTTCCGAAAAAATTAAACTCGGTGTTCTTTCAGTGTTAAACGAAAAATACGGCATTGTGGAAGAGGATTTTCTTTCAGCGGAACTGTGCCTTGTTCCCGCGGGACGTTCACGAGATTTGGGATTTGACAAAAGTATGATTATTGCATACGGTCATGACGATAAAGTGTGCGCATATCCCATTATAACCGCAACTTTGGAGGCGGCCAAGCTTTTACCGAACAAAACTGTTGTTACTATTTTGGCGGATAAAGAAGAAACCGGCAGCGACGGCAATACCGGTATGAAAACTCACGCTTTTAAAAATATGCTTTGGGAATTGTGCGAATCCTGCGGCGCAAATTACAGACGTATGATGGCAAATTCGAAATGCCTTTCCGCAGATGTGAACGCTTGTTATGACCCCAACTTCGGAGACGTTTATGAAACAAGAAATTCTTGTTATATAAATAACGGAGTTGTTGTTACAAAATATACCGGCGGCGGTGGAAAAAGCAGTACAAACGACGCTTCGGCGGAATATTGCGGTGAAATAAGAAAAATATTTAACGATAAAAAAATTCTTTGGCAGACGGCGGAACTTGGAAAGGTTGACGTTGGCGGCGGCGGTACAGTTGCAAAATATATTGCCGAAATGGATGTCGATACAATTGACGTTGGAGTGCCGGTTCTTTCCATGCATGCTCCGTATGAGGTTGTTGCCAAAGCGGACGTATATATGACGCATAAGGCTTTTACCGCTTTCTTTATGAGATGATAAATATTTCTTTTTTTGATAACCGTAATTTTGAATACAGCGTTTTTTATTAAAAAGATAATTATGACAGACGCTTGCCTATATTTATAGGTAAATCGAGCTAACCGATATAAAAATTTCTATATCCAACATTACTTTGTTTTGTATCCTGCAAATGCAATAGGAGTAAAACCGAATTGAATGCGCATATAAGAATGATAACGGGTACTTTTACTGCATACGTAAACAGTATTTTAATTTATGTAATTTCATATAATTAAATTACGAAATGCTTTTTTATTTTGGTATTCTTACGTTGCGTTGGGGACTTTTTCGGCGTAATAACCTATTTTCTATAACTCAGGCTTAAAAATTGGCATCAGTTCGAGTTTAAAAAGATTTTTTGCGTGTTTTTCATCTATGATTTTCTTTTTTCTTTGCTTTCTATGCTGCCGTTACGAATATATTTATCAAGTTCAGCATATGTAAACCCGAGATTATCTTCGTCCGTCTTACCGCATAAGCCGTCAATCGGAGTTTTATCTACCAATTCTTTTGGCAATCCCAACAGGTAGCCGATTTCTTTTATCTCTGTTACGTTTAAGCGAGACATAGGAGAAAAGTCACCCACAGAATCGCCGTATCTTGCTGAATAACCACCCCAATCCTCGGACAAATTACATGTGTTGCAAACTCTGCCGTTTGAACTTTGTGAAACTGCATATAATGTTGACATTCTTATTCCGGCAGGCAGATTTTGAATTGTTTGGTTCGTTTTTGTAACTCGGTAGGAATGTTATTAAGAACCCCTTTAACGGCATCTTTAATATTAACAACATAATGTTTGATATCAAGATGATTTACAAGCAAATAAGCCATATCAATATCATGTTGATTGCCTTGCGGTATAAGCACAACGCTAACTCTGTCTTTTCCACCGGAAATACCAATAACCGCATTGCAGTCTTTTCCGTTTTTTTAAAATCTCGTATCCATGCAACACACTCATTTTTTATTTTTTCAGCAATAAACATTAAAATTCACCACAGTTGAGTCTTTGTCTTATTTCATCCAAAGTATAATCCTTTATCATTTTTCCGTATTTAAAGACAGTTTCAAGAAGATTTCCGTCCGGTATATTTTCGGATGTGTATTCATTCTTATATTTTAATTCGCCGTTTTCTTCATATACATAGCAAAGTCCCTTTTGACTTTTTTGAATCTGCCTTCTTTTGGATTCTTAAATTCAGGATAGCACTTATCGTCAACCTCTGCGTAGCATGCTTTTATGCAAGAAGAAAATGTAGCTCTTGTAAACGGTTTTAGGATATTATCTTCTTCAATACAATGCATGAAAAATGAACCTACACCCAAAGCTACATTAGAGCATGCAAATCCTTTGTTTTTTTTTAAGGATTTCATAAATCTCTTCGCAACGCTGAACAGTAATACTATCACCGTATATGGCCTTAAAATGTGGATCAAGAACTTTATATCCTTTGGTATTTATTGTACCGCCGAATTGTTCCCACAGTTTAAATACGGTTTTTGTTACAACCTCAATGCAATCGCCGCTATTGAAGCGTTGCGCCTTTCATAAAGTGCGTCATCGGAATCTTTCAATATGCTTTCTCTTATTTTTGCCTCTAACGCACGTGCCGTATCCGAATTTACTTTAATTCTTAAAATTGAAAATTCTTCAATGCCAATACCAAGATTATTTAATTCCGCATTCTCTTTTATATCCTCATACACATTTTCGGCAATTTCCCGACCGGATTGAACCGCTTTAGTCAGTCCGATAGTACCGATAATCTTCTTTACCGATATTTCCGCAATGTTAATAATTCTCTTTGAAAGCTTCTGTATGGGATTAAGATCATATTGTTTTGTTTTTAAATTAACTGAAAAATCCATAGCTTGGGCTGTCTTTTTATAGTCTTTTATCTTATATGTAATTTGCCATTGAACAGAAATGGTTTGATAATCTTTCGTTAGCTCCTCAAATATAAAATTAGCATCTTGGTTCGGTATCGGAATAGCGCATGCCGATGTATTATGATTCATATAAAAGAATGACAGACCTATTCTCTCAGATTTTACTTTCCCGTTTTCATATCTTATTACATATTGATTGGGTGAAAATTTAATATACATTTATTACTCCTTTATTATTTATTTTTTGGCTATTCTGTTTTTTACGAACATTATAAACCTATGCATTATACGGAATTTTTATAATATCCATTGTTTGCTATCAAGGTATGTTCAACCATAAATGTTCATTCTTTGATGTTGAATATTCACTCCTTTATTTGTTACAACATAATACAAATTACGTTTCAACACATCAGCAACCCCAGCTTCTGAATTTGCTACCTGTGAATTTCTCCGTTTTCCATAGTGTAAATACGAGTGGTGTTCACACTCGAA
>CAZJCI010000031.1:0-14176 GCA_964544455.1 uncultured Oscillospiraceae bacterium | reverse complement strand
TTCCGAGTGGATTACGCCGGAAACGGAAGCTGGGAAAAAATTGTTCCAAAATTTCAAAAGCTTGTAACAGCAAGAAATAACAAAAACTATTACATAAGAGGCACGTTTACGCACGCAAATCCCGATTTTTTGGAGGATATAAAAGAAATGCTCCGTTTGGGATTTACGGAACTTTCAATGGAACCCGTGGTTTGCGCACCCAACGATCCTTCCGCGCTTACGGAAGAAGATTTACCCATTGTTTTAAATCAGTACGAACAGCTTGCAAAGCTTATGCTTGAAAAACAAAAAGAGGGTAAACCGTTCACTTTCTATCACTATATGATAGACCTGAAAGACGGTCCCTGCATTTATAAAAGAATTTCGGGTTGCGGCTCCGGAACGGAATATATGGCTGTCACCCCGTGGGGCGACCTATACCCATGTCATCAGTTCGTCGGCGAAGAAGAATTTAAGCTCGGCGACGTTTGGAACGGCGTTGCCAACAAAGAAAAACAAAACGAGTTCGGAAACTGCAACGTATATACCCGCCCCGAATGCCGAGATTGCTGGGCAAAACTTTATTGCTCCGGCGGTTGCGCCGCAAACGCCCATCACGCAACCGGTTCGGTAAACGGCGTTTACGAATACGGGTGCAAACTTTTCCGCAAACGTATGGAGTGCGCAATCGCACTTGAAGCGGCAAAGCAGGAACTGCAATAATACCATACCGTGCTACACAAAAAAATTTAACAAAAAAGAATCGGAAAACAAAAAATGAACACACCCATAATCGATTTCGTAAAACAATACGCTCAATCGCAAAATCTACGCTTACATATGCCCGGGCACAAAGGCAAATCTTTTTTGGGAACGGAAAAATACGATATAACCGAAATAGACGGTGCGGACGTGCTTTACAACGCAAACGGAATAATCCGCCAAAGTCAGGAAAACGCCGCAAAACTGTTCGGAACCCAAAAAACTCTTTATTCTGCGGAAGGTTCCTCGCTTTCGTTGCGCGCAATGCTTTTTCTTGCGTTTACTTACGCACTGCATAACGGCAAAAATCCAAAAATTCTTGCCGCCGCAAACTCGCACAAAACTTTTGTTTCCACAGCGGCGTTGCTGGATTTTAAAATCGAATGGATGTGCGGCGAAACCCCCAACGGTATAGTTTCCTGCAAAATAACTCCCGAATATCTTGAAAAAACGTTACTTCAAACTTCGGAAAAACCCTGTGCGGTTTTCATAACAAGCCCCGATTATCTTGGCAATATTGCCGATATAAAAGGAATTTCAAAGGTTTGCAAAAAACACGGCGTTTTGTTGCTTACGGATAACGCTCACGGAGCATACTTAAATTTTCTTCCGAAAAATCTTCACCCCGTTTTTCTCGGCTCGGACATCTGTTGCGATTCAGCCCACAAAACGTTGCCGGTTCTCACGGGAGGCGGCTATTTGCACATTTCCAAAAGTGCGCCGCCCGAAATTGCCAAAAATGCCGAAAAAGCAATGTCGCTTTTCGCTTCAACAAGTCCGTCCTATCTCATTCTTCAATCCTTGGATTACGCAAACGCATATATTTCGGAAAATTACCCCCAAAAGCTTTTTGAATTTTGCAAACTTGTTTCCGAACTGAAAAACAAACTGCAACTATTGGGCTATGTCCTTTTGGGAAGCGAACCGCTGAAAATAACTTTCGCAACAAAGCCTTACGGTTACAGCGGTTTCGAATTTGCGGAAATTTTAAAAAAGAACAACGTAATTTGCGAATTTTACGATCCCGATTACACCGTTCTTATGCTGACTTCGGAAAATTCCCCGAACATAACGGATACGCTTTACAACATTCTGAAAAATATCCCCAAACGTGCGGAAATAAAAGAACATCCGCCCAAAATTCCACATTCGGAATTTGTTATGTCCCCCCGAGAAGCACTGTTGCAAAAAAGCGTCAGACTTCCCGTTGAAGAATGCCTTAACAAAGTTTTCACCGGAATAAACGTTGCCTGCCCTCCCGCAATTCCCATTGCGGTTTGCGGTCAGCTCATAACTCCCGCCGCAATTCAAGCGCTGAAATACTACGGCGTGGAATATTGCGAAGTAGCTGCTACATAATTGTTTTCGACGGCTTTTTGCCGTCTTTTTTGTTTAATCCTCACAAATTTACACTCTGTACATAGATTTTTTCAAACGCTTATGTTAAAATCATTTTGTACTGTTTTTAACATATCATAACAAAGGTAGGTATTCTTATGAATCCAAAACGATTTTTATGCGCACTGCTGGCAACGCTCACGGTTGTTTCGTGTTTCGCTTTCACCGGAGTTTCCGCGGCAACGTCCATACTAAACAAAAGCGTATATTTCGACGGAGCGTGGTTGGATTCCGGCGGAACAAAACGCAACGTCCACGACGGAATAGTATTTGCAAACACCGGTACCGTAACGGATAAATGCACCGCCCCCAACGGAAGCACAGCCACCAAAATAACTCCCAATCCGTCCTATTCCAAATCCAACCCGCTCGGCATAAAGCATACCTCCGTTTCACATCTTAATATTCCGCTGACGGATATAAAATATGTAAGATATTATTATTACTACGACGGAAAAAATTATAACGGCAGAGCCTCGCTGAAATTTCCCAAAACGGATTTCAGCATAGATAAAGACTGCACCGTTTATTCCATGGAAGAAGTGCGCAGCGGAGTGTGGACATATCTCACATTCGACGTTCAGGAAGTAATCCACGGATATATTTTCGAAGGCGGTTGCCTTGAAAACATAGAATTCTATCCTTTCGGCGATTCTTCCGTTTCAACGCTCACTTTGCAAGACAGCGTCTATCTTCAACGTATGTTCTTTTGGGGCGAAGGAAGCGCGGCGGCTCTCGGCGCAATTTCCGACGGTACGCTTACGCAAAAATACCCCATAAAATTCGAATCCGGAAGAATCGACGTCACCGGCACTCCCCCAACAACAATATATGCCGCCGAAGGCGAAACAATCGTTCTGCCGCAAAACACATATTCCCGAGAAAACTATACTTTTTCGGGTTGGATATGCTCCGTGGGAAGCGAAATTTATTTCCCCGGCGATACCTATACAGTGGAAAAACGAACCCGTGCGGGCGGTCAAACAACAGCCGGCGTGGATTTCATTGCGCATTGGGTTCAAAATTCGGACAACGAATCAATATTCCCCAACATAAAAAGAGTTAATTATTCTTCCTATAACGGCGGCGTTGTGGATTACAGACAATACGGAACCGTCACAAAAAACGTCGAATACGACGGAGTTCAAACGCTGAAATTCGTTCCGAATCCCCAAGGCGCGGACGCTTCAAAATATAACATAGCGTTGGATTCCTGGACATGGAACAATATGCCGTTGGATATTTCGCATTACAAATATCTGATAATCCCATATTACTTCAAAACCGAAGCGCAAAGCGTTTCCTTTACGCCAAGAATAAATTTTCTGGGAAGCGCAACGGATACAACGCAAGCCCTGACAAGCACCCGCACAATAACAAGCGGCAACGGCAACATAAAATGCAACCAATGGTCTTGCATGGTATTTAAATTCGATTTCATAAACAACGCCTCACTTTCAAAATACGTGCGTTGGAATTTAAACACGGTTGTCAACCAATTTCATTTCTTCCCGTTCGGACTTACCAAAGCAACAAAACTTAACGCAACCGACGAACTCTATGTGGGCAACTTCATATTTATGAGCAGCATTCCCGAAACAGATGCCACATTTGCAAACGCCTCAATCAGCGGCTATTCCGACGGAACATTCAAGCCCAACGAAACCGTAAGCAACGCCGAAGCCGCAGTTTTCATTGCAAAAGCCCTCGGCGCAACCGAAAATTCAGTAAGCGCATATACCGAAACCTCCTATTCGGACATAAACAACGACGATTGGTATTTCGGCTACATAGCTTTTCTTGAAGCCAAAGGCGTTTTAAATCCGCAAAGCGGAAGCGAGTTCAATCCGTTGCAAAACGCCGATAAAGCCGAATTTTATAAAAATATCGCAAACGCAAAATCCGCAACAAGCGGTGCGCAAGCCGTAGGAACCCTTCCTCCGTCGCAGTCCTCCGAAAAATATATAAGCCGTGCCGCCGCACTTAATGCTGTAAACAGTCTTATAAAAAATCTTAACTACAACTCTGCCCAAGCGGCGGAATTAATAGCCGATTCAAGCTTTTCCGATGTTTCCGCCTCTCAGTGGTTCTATCCCGACGTTGCTTTTTCCTGCGTTCCCACAATAAGCTATACCAAAAGTAACGGCGAAACCGTTGTAATTCAAACGTTGACCGACAATTCAAAAATCCCAGTCACAAACGAACAATATGCCGCCGCTCAACAATACGTTTCAAACCTCGATTCAATTACCGAAACAAGAATTTCCGAAATAAGAAACACAACTTCGGTTTACAAGCAAAAAAGCGGCGGAAAAACAATATATTTGTCTTCAAGCATAGGAAACGCCGCAAAAGCGGAAGAATCCACGGAATATAACCCCTATCGCATTTCAACGCTTAACGAAGTATCTTCCCTAAAGCTTTCCCCCGGCGACGCGGTACTGTTTATGCGAGGCGATACGTTCCGAGGCTATATGACTTGCTCCGCCGGAGTAACCTATTCCGCTTTCGGCTACGGCGAAAAACCCGTTTTAATGCGTTCTCCCGAAAACGGCTCCGGTTCTTCAAAATGGGAACTTATATATTCCGACAACAGCGGTAAAAAAATATGGAAATATTATAACGAAGAATATGTCGATGTGGGCGCAATAAACCTCATAAATTCCCAAGGCGAACATTTTGTCGCCTATAAAGAAATCCCCGATTACCGTAACCAACAGTTTTGGATACGGGGAAAAATAGGAACCCCCGGATATGAGTTCGACGTTATCGAACAGCTTGATCACAACTACGAATTTTTCCACGAAGCCTGCTATTCCGCCGGAAGCAACGGAACAAAACTCAGCCTTTCAAACGGTTGCCCCACCTCTGCCGCCGTCGGTCCGCTTTACCTGAGATGCGACAACGGCAACCCCGGCGAACTTTATCCGCAAATAGAATTTAACTTAAAAATAAACTGTATCAGCATTGGCGGCGATAACGTCACCGTCGATAACATTTGCATAAAATATTTCGGTTCGCACGGTATCGGTGCGGGAACTACAAACGGACTTACCGTAACAAATTGCGAAATAGGCTGGGGCGGCGGCTCAATTCAGCACTACGACGTAATAGATTCCTCCGGCGGTCGCGCGGGAAGATTCGGCAACGGCGTGGAAATTTACGGAGCTCTCACAAATTATACCATAGATAACTGCTATGTTTACGAAATATACGACGCCGGCATAACGCACCAAATTTCGGCAAAAACTTCCGGCAACTATTTTATGGAAGGCGTTTATTATACCAACAACGTACTGCTGAATTCTTCCTATAACATCGAATATTTTATGTCCAAAAATTCGGTAACCAACTCCGACGGCACTCTCCCTCTCCAAGAAAGATATATGAAAAACGTATATTTCACCAATAACATTTTGCGAGGCGCAGGCTACGGCTGGGGAGTTCAACGTCCCGACAACGCCCCCTCCAACATAAAAGGCTGGACTCACCACAACCTTTGCCATAACTATGTTATCGAAAACAATATTTTCGACAGATGCGTCGATTTGCAAAACGGCACAACCGATTACACGGTAATGACGGGAACAACATTCGAATCTTCAACGCCCTATTTCAAAAACAACGTTTTTGTTCAAACTCCCGGCAGAACGCTTATGATGAACGGCAACAGCACATATGTGTGCAACCTAAGCTCGGAAGAATATCTGCAAAACGTGGGCGGCACAGGAAACAAAGTTTATTTCTATCCCGACGATTCGGACGATTATTCATACATACTGTTTTGGAAAGATAAAAAGCAAACTGATTAATCCCACAAAAAACTCGGTGCATTTATATGTGCGCCGAGTTTTTCCACACCTCACGCAACAGCAATTTGCACAAAAAGTACGCTTGCTTTTGTTGCACATTAACTGTTTTTTTTAAAATACAATATATCACTTGAAAAATTGCCGAATATTTGATATAATAAAATTGTTATAATTTTTTTCGAAAGGAAAACAAAAATGAAAAAACATATCAAACAAGCCCTTTGCGCCATAACGGCGGCGTGCCAAATTTTTGCTTTTGCCTCCTGCGGCAATCAAAAAGACAGCGAAAAAATCCCCGAAAACAGCCTTATCATCGTTCAAAACGGAGCCACGGAATATAAAATAGTACGTTCCGACACAAACGACATCGGCGGTTCGGCGGCGGCAAAGCTTAAAGTCGAAATGGAAAAAATAACAAACGAAAAAGTTACCATTATGTCGGATTTCGAACACGAAAAACTCGGCACAATGCGAACCGATTACGAAATTCTCATAGGTCCCACCAACCGTGAAGAAAGCGCATTGCACGAACGTGAATTCACATATTACGATTACGCTATCGACGCAGACACAACCAGAATTTCCGTTACGGGCGGTTCAAGCGAAGCCATTGTTAACGCCGTGGAATATCTTACCGAAAATTGCTTTTACAATAATTCCAAAACTTTTTGCGTCCCTCACGGCACGGTTTACGAATATAAACACAGTTACCCGCTAAAAAAACTGACAATAGGCGGAAGAAATATTGAAGATTACGTAATAGTCACAGCAACAGGCGATGAAAGAACTTCCGCATTTGCCCAACAGTTTTATTACGTCTACGGCAAAGCCCCAAAAATTGTAAACCCCGGCTATAAAGACGAATCCGAATGCGAAATAATCCTTTCCTCCGCAGGCGATAAACGCTATACCGAAGTTTTCGCTTCAATGGAAGAGTTCGAATACGCCTATAAATTCGACGGCACAAAGGTCTACATCGGAACAAACGGCGAATTCGGCGACGAACCCGCATGGGACGCCTTTGTAAGCGATATTTTCGGAAACGATATTTCCGCCCTTTCCGGAGAAATAGAACTCACAAACCAAAATTCCGCGTCTTATAAAATGCCGTCCGCAGAAAAAATCGTCGCAACGGAAGAATTTCTCCAAAGCGTCGAAGAAAAATCCGAATCGCTTAAATACAGCATTCTTAATTCCGCAAACATCGAAATTCCCAACGACGCAACCGTTTTCTATGTTTCTCAAAACGGAAACGATTCCAACGACGGAAAAACCCCCGAAACCGCTTGGCAAACGCTTTCCAAAGTAAACGATACTCCCTATTCCGACAATACGTACGTACTTTTCGAAAGAGGCGATATTTGGCGAGGTCAAATAAGCGCAAAGCAAGGCGTAACCTATTCCGCATACGGCGATGCAACAAAGCCCAAGCCGGCACTTTACGGCGGTCCCGAAGACGGAGCAAATCCCCAAAATTGGTCGCTTATGGAAGGTACGGACAACATCTGGATTTATTATTTGGATATGATAGATTCCGGAACCATAGTTTTCAACGGCGGCGAAAAGGTTGCCTATAAGGAAATTCCAAGCTATATCAACGGCAACTATGTAAAACGTGAAGATCCCACCGTGCTTTTCGATATAAAAGAAGCTCTCGACCAAGACCTCGATTTCTTCCACAAAGCGGACAGCGATATATGGGACGATATGCCCCAAGTTTCAAGTTCCAAGGGAAAAATATATTTAAGATGCGATAAAGGCAACCCCGGCGAAGTGTTCAAATCCATAGAATTTGTTCCCCGCCGCAACGGATTCGCTCTTGTCGGCGATAACGTCACAATCAATAACTTTGCAATTAAATATATAGGCGCGCACGGAATAGGCGGAGGTTCGCGAAGCGGAATAACCGTTTCAAACTGCGAAATAGGCTGGATCGGCGGAGGCATTCAAGGCTATAACGCCAACGGCGATACAAATCACCGAGCAACAAGATTCGGAAACGGCATCGAAATATATGTTTCCTGCAAAGATTATACAGTTGACAATTGCTATATTTACCAAGTATACGACGCCGGCATAACTCATCAATATAAAGGCGAAACGCCAAACCCCGTAAAAATGGAAAACGTAACCTATTCCAACAACTTAATAGAAAATTGCGTATATTCCATCGAATATTTCCTCGACCAAACGGAAAACGAAGAACAAAAAATGAGTAACGTCAAAATCCATAACAACATTATGCGTTTTTGCGGCTACGGCTGGGGAAATCAACGACCGGACAAAGGCGCGCAATCGCACATAAAAGGCTGGGACCACGCCAACCCTGCGGAAGATTTCGAAATATACGATAATATTTTCGACCGTTCAACAAATTGGATAATTCACTGCGGATATACCACCGAAGAATTTGCCCCCTATTTCCACGATAACACATTTATTCAGTTTTACGACGGACTTTTCGGAAAATACAATACCAACCCCACCGGTGCGGCAGTCCCCTACGGAAACGCAATGCTTATCGACAGCCGCCTGTTTGAAAACCGATTCTTTTTCATCACCGATAAGCGCACCCCCAAAGTAAGAAGCACAGGCAGAGGCGAACTTGTGGACGCCGACGTTTACGACGCCGAAGTTGCGGCGGCGGAAGCTGCAGCACAAGCCGAAGCGGAAGCCGAAAAAGTTCAAAATCAATAAACCAATCCCCTATTTATTTTTCGACAAAGGAATGTCGCACTCTGCGGAGTGCGACAAGGGCTTTGCGCCCTTGACCTGCACCGCCTTAAAGCACCGATATACGGTGCTTCAAAAAGGCGGGCGAAAACTTTCCTTTTGGGGTTGTGGAATTTCTATGCAGTTGCTACGCTAATGGCAGTTTGAGGCTGTAGCTTTCGTATGGGTTGCGGCAGTATGTGTGTTTTTGCATTTGCTTGCAAATTGCAATATTCGTAACGGCACACCGCAAAAGCACAATAGTCCAAAGCCAAAATAACCCGCCAAAATCAAAATTTTCCACAATACCCACCAAAAAAATCCCACCCAAAAAGAAAGTTTTTTGCCAAGCTTTTTTTCAAAAAAGCTTGCAGATTCCAAAGGCGAAGTTTTTAGTCGCCAACCGCAGTCGGCGAAACTCCCCGTTACGCATAAATAGGTTGCGGCAGTATGTGTGCATTGTCTGCAAAATTTTTGCAACGGAACGGATATACCGGAAGATATGACCATTCCGATAATATTCGTCGGAAAAGATTTTAAAGCGGGCGAAATTTTGCAAAACGCCGATATAAAAGATATAGCCCCCACAATAGCAAAGCTTTTGGGAGCCGAACCCGACGAAGAATGGGAAGGCAAAAACCTCCTTTAAGCTAAAGAAATCAAAAAAACACATCAACTTACAGCAAGTAGGTGAAAATATGCCTTTTAACATCATAAGGGACGATATAATAAATTTGGAAGTCGACGCCGTCGTCAACGCGACAAACAGCAATCTGCAAGCCGGCGGCGGCGTTTGCGGCGCGATTTTTGCCGCCGCCGGCAAAGAGCAACTGCAAGAAGAATGCGATAAAATAGGTTTTTGCGGCATTGGCGAAGCGGTAATAACAAAAGGCTATAACCTAAAAGCGCACCGCATAATACATACCGTCGGTCCGATATACGGTCAAAATCCCGCCAACCAAGAATCACAGCTTTATTTATGCTATGAAAATTCGCTCAAGCTTGCCAAAAAAGAACATTTAAACTCAATTGCCTTTCCGATTATTTCATCGGGAGTTTACGGTTATCCCAAAGACGAAGCCATAAAAATCGCAACAAAAGCCATAAAAGATTTCCTTGCAACAAACGAAATGGACGTCTTTTTGGTGGTATACGATCAAAATTCGTTTCAAATCAGCAAACAGCTTTTCGATAACGTAAAAAGTTATATTGACGAACGCCTGGTAAAACCCGATTTAAGAAGTCGGTTTTGCGCGTTGCAATCCAACGTTTACCGACCGACCGAAAAATATCCCAAAAATTCGGAAGATTTAGACGTTTGCAAATACGAGCCGCCGCAGGAATCGTTCGGTTCCTGCGAATACTCAATCGAAAATTTCCAAGTATCGCCGATATCGCTCCAAGATTTGCTTAACAAAAAATCCGAAACGTTTTCCGAAATGCTTTTCAGGTTAATCGACAAAAAAGGTATGTCCGACGTCGAAGTATACAAAAAAGCCAACATAGACCGTAAATTATTTTCAAAAATCAGAAAAAAAGATTATACTCCCAAAAAAGCCACGGTTATCGCCCTTGCAATAAGTTTAAAACTCAACTTGAACGAAACAAAGGATTTACTGGGACAAGCGGGATTCGCTCTGTCGAATTGGAATAAGTTCGACATTATAATCCAATACTTCATCGAAAACAAAAACTACGATATTTTCGAAATAAACGAAACTCTGTTCGCTTTCCAACAGCAATTGTTGGGATCATAAAATTCAAAAACGCAAATTTAAACTATGCCGAATACACCCGTAAAAAGCGAAAAAATAACCGATTCAAAATATTATAACCGCTCCTCCCAAAAAATTCAAAAAACCCCTTGACAAATCAAAAAAAATGTGGTATAATCTAAAAAGACTTTTATGAAGACTGTTTTACGTCTTCAAAACCAACATAAATTTCGGAGGATAAAAAAATGACAGCAGTAACAACCGTACTCGGTATATTAATTCTTCTTTGCGCGCTTTTCCTTATAATTTCCGTTCTTCTCCAAAGTAGCAAAAATCACAGAATGTCCGGCGTAATTTCCGGCGGTGCGGAAACGTTTTTCGGAAAGCAAAAAGGCAAAACAATGGACGCTCTCCTTTCAAAAGTCACGGCGGTTGTGTCCGTATTGTTCGCAGTTCTTGTTCTTGCTCTCTATTTCTATACAGCAAAGCAAAATAACGCTTCAAAGCAAAACAATGTTAATCTCGACGGAATCGACGTAACCGATAACTTAATCGCTTCCCAATCAGCCGCCGATAACGGCGAAGAAGGCGAAGAAATCGAAAATAACGCCGACGCCGACGTTTCCGATAACACAGACGCTGAAAATGCAGAAAACGCTGAAAATGCAGAGAACACAGAAAACAACAACGCAGACGAATCTCAAAACAATGCGGAAGTCGCAGAATAATCCCCGCATAAATAATCAAGTAACACCAAGACCGACAGTAACCGCACAGTCGGTCTTTTTAATATATAATTTTTAATACACAAGAGGACGTTCACATATGCAAAATTACGAATCAACAACAATAGCCGCAATTTCAACCCCTCCCGGAAAAGGCGGAATCGCCGTAATAAGAATAAGCGGCCCTCAAGCCCTGGAAATATCGCAAAAAGTTTTTAAGGGAATTTCAAAACCCCTTTCGCTTTGCGCCGCAAACACGGCAACATACGGTTATATATATTATAAAGGCGAAAAAATCGACGACGGAATAGCAACGGTTTTCAAAGCTCCCAAAAGTTTCACCGGCGAAGATACCGTGGAAATAAGCTGTCACGGAAGCGAAATCGGAGCAATGCTCACTCTTTCCGCATTGTTGGAAAACGGTGCGGTTGCCGCCGCCCCCGGCGAATTTACCAAAAGAGCTTTTCTTTCCGGCAAACTTTCGCTTACGCAAGCCGAAGCCGTCGGCGAACTTATCGACGCCCAAACCGTCGCCGGCGCAAGACTTTCCGCCTCCCAGCTTTCGGGAGTCATCGGTCAAAAAATAACGGAGTTCGCAAACAGAATAACAAACGTCCTAACAAGCGTATACGCATATATCGACTACCCCGACGAAGACATCGCCGATATGTCCGACGAAGAAATGCGGAGCGAATGTAAAAAAATTCTTGCCGATATTCAAAATCTTTCTTCAACCTACGACTCGGGAAAAGCAATTTCCAAGGGGATACGTTCGGCAATAGTCGGCGCGCCCAACGTCGGAAAATCTTCTTTCCTAAACCTGCTTTTGGGCGAAAACCGAGCAATAGTCACGGATATTGCCGGTACTACCCGAGACGTCATAACCGAAAGCGCAGTTGTGGGCAACATAAAACTGCTTTTAAGCGATACCGCCGGAATACGTGCAACGCAGGACGTTGTGGAAAAAATAGGCGTGGAAAAATCAAAAACCGCACTTTGCGAATCCGAACTTGCATTCCTCCTTTTCGACGTTTCCCGAGAAATAAACAACCTCGATAAAGATATAATTTCAACCGTATCGCAATATAAAAACAATAAAAAAATCGTCGCCGTTCTCAACAAAAGCGATAGCGACGGTTTTTCGCAAAGCTATATAACAGCCGTTTCGCCCTATGCGGATAAAATAATCGCTTTTTCGGCAAAATGCGGAAGCGGAAAAGATAAATTGGAAACCGCCCTTTGCGAACTGTACCCAAGCGGCGACGAACAAATCCGAAGCGGACTTATCATAACCGGCGCGCGGCAATACGCCGCACTTAAAGGTGCGGAAAACTGCATTTCCGCCGCATTGGACGCACTCACGGTTCTAACTCCGGATATGTGCTGCCAGGAACTCGAAAACGCCGTAAAACGTCTTTTGGAAACAGACGGCAGAAGCGTCAACGAAAAAATTGTGGACGGAATTTTTTCCCATTTCTGCGTAGGCAAATAATAAATCAAATAACAAGCAAATAATCGGAAAATAGCAAAGCAAACGGCAAAATTTGTTGCAAAAAAACAATAACCGTATCCCCAACGGCAATAATACTTTCTAAAAACGTTTTCTTTAAGCAAACAATAACGAACAATTCGAACAATTCGAATAATACCAAAAACGAAAACAACGACGGCAAGCGCACCGCTAGCCGTCGTTTATATAATAAAATTACAATTATACCAACCAAAAACTCAATTCAAAATATCAGTCAACAAGTTTGCGCCTGTCAATAACCCTAACCGCTTTTCCTTCGCTTCTTGTAATGCTTTTCGGCTCAAGCAAATGTATTGCGGGATTAATTCCAAGCATAGTTTTCATTGCGCTTGCAAGCTTCTTTTCAAGAACGGCAACGTTTTCAACGTTTGCGCATTCGGGATTCAATTCCACGTTAATTTCAAACGTATCCGAATTGTTCACTCTGTCAACAATAATTTGATAGTTGGGCTGATACCCCTCGTTCAAAAGCACTGTTTCAATCTGGCTCGGAAAAACGTTTACGCCTCTGATAATAAGCATATCGTCGGATCTTCCCATAGGCTTTGACATTTTTATGTGCGTGCGCCCGCAGGAACAAGGCTTGCGGGAAAGGACGCAAATATCTCTTGTTCGGTAACGCAAAAGCGGAAAAGCTTCTTTGTCAAGCGAAGTAAAAACAAGCTCGCCCTTTTCGCCTTCCGGAAGAACCTCGCCCGTATCGGGATCGATAATTTCCGCAAGAAAATGGTCTTCGTTAATGTGCATACCGGACTGTTCGGAACATTCAAACGCAACGCCGGGGCCGGTTGTTTCGGTAAGTCCGTAAATATCGTAAGCCTTAATGCCCAAAGTTTTTTCAATGTTGGCTCTCATTTCCTCCGTCCACGGTTCCGCGCCGAAAATTCCCGCTTTCAAAGGAATATTTTCAGGAGTATATCCCATTTCTTTCATGGTTTCTCCGATATAAGCCGCATAAGAAGGAGTACAGCAAAGAATCGTAGCGTTCAAATCAAGCATAAATTGAATTTGTCTTTCGGTGTTTCCCGACGACATCGGAAGCGTAAGACAACCAACCTTGTGCGAACCGCCGTTAAGTCCGGGACCTCCCGTAAAAAGTCCGTAACCGTAAGCCACCTGACAAACGTCCTCTTTGGTTCCGCCCGCGGCAACAATCGCACGAGCACAGCAACTTTCCCACAAATCAACATCGTTTTGCGTATAAAAAGCAACCACACGTTTGCCCGTTGTTCCCGATGTGGACTGAATACGCACACAATCGGAAAGCGGCTTTGCCAAAAGACCGTAAGGATAAGCGTCTCTCAAATCCGCTTTTGTCAAAAAAGGAAGCTTGTGCAAATCTTCAATTCCCTTTATATCTTCGGGGGTAACACCCTTCTCGTCCATAAGCTTTTTGCAATAAGGCACATTTTCATAAACGTGCTTTACCTGCTTTCTAAGCTTTTCCGATTGAAGCTGTTTTATTTGCTCCGTCGGCATGGTTTCAATTTCTTTTTGAAAATAACGTTCCATTGTTTTTACCTCTTTATTAAAATTACAAAC
>CAZJCI010000030.1:0-14293 GCA_964544455.1 uncultured Oscillospiraceae bacterium | reverse complement strand
CGGGTAGCAGGACTTGAACCTGTACGAGTTGCCCCACTAGAACCTGAATCTAGCGCGTCTGCCAATTCCGCCATACCCGCAAAACTGTAATCATATTATACCACAAAAATAATAATAAGTCAAGAGATATTATAAAAATTTCTCAATATGTAAAATAATCATAAAAAGATAAGCATAATTTTGACTATTTTGTCCAATGTGTGTATAATGTAAAAAACAGCATATGTAATTGCGAAAA
Source organism: uncultured Oscillospiraceae bacterium (assembly GCA_964544455.1). GTDB lineage: Bacteria > Bacillota > Clostridia > Oscillospirales > CAG-382 > SIG622. The sequence goes on along the minus strand of CAZJCI010000030.1, from coordinate 14,055 downwards.
TGCCGAGAATTTAATTATTCCGATCAACAAAAAAAAGAAAATCTTATTTTCAATTTCTTTTTTCAATATTGGAAATAAGCTCAACTCTTGTTTGATGTCTTCCACCTTCAAATTCAGCATCCAAAAAACTGTCGATAATCATTTTTGCAAGTTCGATTCCCACAACTCTCGCACCGAGACAAATCACATTCGCGTTGTTGTGCATTCTTGTAAGTTTTGCGCTGTAAGGTTCGCTGACAGCGGCGGCTCTTATTCCGTTAACCTTATTTGCCGCCATCGACATTCCAATGCCGGTTCCGCAAATCAAAATTCCAAGTGCGGTTTCTTCAATAACTTTTTTACATAAATTCTCCGCGGCAACAGGATAATCAATTTTTTCTCCTTTTTCAATTCCAAGATTAATCGCTTCAAAACCGTTTTTTGCTGAAACATAGTTGTACAGCTCGTTCTTCAGTTCAATTCCCGCGTGGTCGCATGATAAAAATACTTTCATTATTGTTTTCCTTTCCGAATTATATATTCTTTTTATCTTTAAATATTATCTTTCGTTATTTATTTTACGTATCTTCTTCAATCACAACATCATTGCCAATATCAATACGCGCTTCTTCATAAGCTTCATGCCCCAAAATTTCTTCTTCCGCGATACATTCAATAATACTTGAATCTGAAAATTCAGGCGCGGAACCAAGTTCATCAATACTTGCCAAACCGAATGTTCTCAAAAAAATCGGCGTTGTTGCATAAAGAACGGGTCTTCCCGGCGTATCCAACCTTCCGCATTCTTCAATAAGCCCCTTTTCAACAAGCGTTGAAACAACCGACGGCGATTCAACGCCACGCACTTTTTCAACAAAAGCCCGAGTTGTCGGCTGATTATAGGCAATAACGGCAAGCACTTCAAGCGCGGCTTTCGAAAGCGGCTGATTTTTTCTGATTTCCAGTGCCTTTCGAACAATATTACCGTATATGCTTTTTGTACACAATTCCGCACAATCTTCCATTATAAGAACTTCAATCGACGTTTCTCGAGTTTCATATCTTTTTTGCAATTCTTCTAGAATAATCGGAATGTATTCAGCTTTTGTATCCAAACTTTCCGCAAGCTTATCGAATTTAATCGCACTTCCAACAGCAAAAAGTGCGGCTTCTGCGGCAATAACAAAATAATCCATATCAAACGAAAGATCAAGCTGCACACCGCTTTTTTGCAAATCTTTATCAGACATCGGGAAACTCCTTTCAAAATTCTAATTATAATCCGAAATCATATCGTCAGCGGACATTTCCAAACTTTCATCTTCGGCATTTTCGTTATATTCAATATCGCAATCGCAATAATCGGTTTCTTTAACATAAACAACAGTTACGCGCCGTCCCTTAATGAGTTCAAGCAAAGCAAGAAAAGTCGCAACAAGTTCGTGTTTTGTTTCCGAAGAAAGAAAAACGCTTTCAAGCGTGGTGCGTCTAACTTTTTTTAAAATCTGCGTAACCGATTCGATTTTTTCCGTAACGCTGATTTGCCTCGTAGCCGTAATAAGTTCGTCAATAGGCTCTTCCAAAGGCAAAAAATCGTCCGTGGCAAATTTTCTCGAATAAGCTCTGACATAAGCGTCTTTCAAAACCTGTATATCGTGCGAAATGCTGTATTCCGGTTCATCCTGAACCTTTTCGGCAGGCTTTTCAAAACGTCCGGCATAAGTCAACTCTCTGTCGTGTAAATCCAAGGCAACCTCTTTTGCCTTTTGATATTCAAGCAACATATCCACAAGCTCTTGCCGCGGGTCGTCCTCCTCGTTTTCTTTCGGTGGCAAAAGCATTCTGGATTTAATAACCATTAATTGTGCCGCCATAACTATAAACGACGAAGCAACTTCCATATTAAACATTTCCATTTTCGAAATGTACGCCATATATTGCTCAAAAATTAGTTGTATCGGAATATCGTAAATACTGACCTTGTTTTTCGAAATAAGCGCAAGCAACAAATCCAACGGTCCTTCAAAAACTTCTTCAAGCGAAAAAGTCGGTCCGTCGCTGTTTTCAAAAATTTCCGAATTTTCAAGTTCAAATTCGGAATTTACCGTGTTTTTTCCATTTTGCATAACATAATTCCTTCATTCAAATAATAAACGGCAAAAGCGAAACGGCTTTTTCAAACAAAGCAATAACATAATTTCTCGCGGCGTAAAGCGGAGCATCAAGCACACCGAACCACAGCAAAGCAAAAACAACAAGTTGAATTATGTTTTCATATTTATAAAACCGCATTTGAATTTTTGTCGGAAGCAAAACGGTAAGTAAACGAGAACCGTCAAGCGGGGGAATGGGAATAAGGTTAAAAAGCCCCAAACCCAAATTATAAAGCGCAAAATACTGAAAGAATAACCAAGTCAAATACAAATACGTCGGTAAACCGTCGATATTCATCGCAATTGTAATCACCGCACGATATCCCAAAACGCCTATAAAAGCAAGTATAAAATTCGAAATTGGACCTGCAAGCGAAACAATTACCGTCGCCGCTTTATAATTTACACGCGTACAGTTACGTAAATTAACCGGCACGGGTTTTGCAAACCCAAAACCGAAAAACAACATCATAAGCGTACCGATAGGGTCAAGGTGACGCAACGGATTCAAAGAAAGTCTGCCGGACATAAGCGCAGTCTTGTCACCCAAAGCAAGCGCGGCTCTTCCGTGTGAATATTCATGAACCGTCAATGCGATAAGCAAACACGGCAATGTCAAAAGTAATTGTATAATTGCGTGAGTGGGGTTGCTTCTAAAACCCGAAAGTATTTCAAAAAGCATAAAAAGCTCCTTTGTTCTGTCATTTGTTAATTCCCGTATAGTTTCTGTCTACCGTAACAACGGCATACCAATTCGAATTTATTTTCTTTACAGCTTCCGAAATCATATATTTCAAATCATCTTCGCCGATTTTAAATGAAAACGGAACGCAAACATCAAATATAAGGTTCGTGTGGTCGTTGCCGAAAACGGCTCTGAAATCGTGCATCGTTATTTCGGCGGATATATTCAAAAGTGCGGCGGCAACTTTTTCTTTAGCCTCCGTAAGTTGCGGACTGTCCGTAATAATCGGATCCATATGAATAACCAAATTAATGCCGCAGTCTTTCAAAAAATCACGTTCAATAATGTCAATCATATCGTGAACGTCCGTAATATTCCCGTTTGCGTCAACTTCAACGTGCACCGAAGCAAAGCATTTTTCCGCACCGTAGGAATGTATTACCAAATCGTGAATACCCAACACTACGTCATAGTCTTTCAGCTTTTCGGAAATAGATTCAACAAGTTGGTTGTCGGGAGCTGTGCCGATAAGCGGATTGGCGGTTTCAATAACAAGCTTAATGCCTGAATAAAGAATAAAAACCGAAACAGCCATTCCCACAAAACCGTCGATAACGATATTAAAATAATATGAAATAACGGTGGACGCAAACACAGCCGAGGTTGAAATAACATCGTTAAAACTGTCGGTACACGCTGCGGTTAAAGTTTCGGATTTTATAAGTTTGCCGATTTTTCGGTAAAAAAGCCCCTGAAATATTTTTCCAAGTATCGAAACAATAAGAATCACAAAAGTAACAATTCCGAAATTGGGCATGTCGGGATTAAAAATTTTTTCGGCAGAGTTAATCAGCAATTCAAATCCGATAATAATTATTAAAACCGAAATCCCCAGTCCCGACAAATATTCCATTCTCGCATGCCCATAGGGGTGGTCTTCGTCTGCGGGTTTGGAAGAAAGCTTAAAACCGACAATTGTAAGAATGGAAGAACCCGAATCCGCAAGATTGTTAATTGCATCGGCAAGAATCGAAATACTGCCCGAAATAAAACCAACAGTCAACTTCAATATAAAAAGAACAATATTCGTAATAATTCCGAAAATTCCGGCAAAAGTTCCGTATGCCTGCCTTACCGTCGGATTTTGAATGTCATTCGGATTTTTTATAAAACACCGTATAAAAAAATTAAACAAACAATCACCTTCAAAGCGTATTTACACATTATTATATTACTTAACCGAAATTTTGTCAAGAATCCATATGTGAAATATTTAAATACTACCGTTCATTAAAATTCGATAATCATACATAATTATGGATAATTAAGTTAAAAACATTCAAAAATCTCGAATTTTTTTAATTTCTTGCATAAAAAAATAAAAAAAGCACTTGACAATATTCAATTTGTGTTGTAAAATAGATGTATGTATCAGGGGTATTGTTATGCCCCAAACAAATATTTTTTTCGGAGGGAAAAAAAGTGAAAAAGTCAAACAAAGTACTTTCATTTATCTTGGCAGCCGCAACTGTTACTTCCTGCACCGCATTTGGCGTGGCGGCAAAAGAAACAAACGCAGATGCGTCTTATTCCGTTGATTTGGTTTACAACGTCGATGAAGCAATTGCAACCGCAACGATCAGCGTAAGCGGCGGACTGTATCGAGTGGGCAGATTCGGATTCAATTACGATCCCACTGCTCTTGTTTTGCTCAATTCCAAGCAAGAAGCATATAATGTCGGTAGCGATAAGCTTTCCGATATAGTTGTCGGAGCAAAAGTAGCGGAAGAATACACCGTTAAAACAACTGAAGAAACCAATCTTACTTCAAATCTTGTTAATACCGATGACGGAACGATTCTTTTCGCATGGTATGCCGATACAAAAATCGATGCCGCAACCAATGCCGATGTCGGATATATCGACGCAGGCGAATCAGCAAAAGAAGTAGCAACAGTTTATTTTGCTCTTTCCGAGGATTTGAAGAAATCCGATAATCCCGCAGAAGAATTCCTTAAAATCGAAAACATAATAACTCCCGCAACAAAAGATAACGTTCCCGATGGCGTAAAAGGTTGGAACGATGTTTCATATGCAACCGAAGACGCAAACGGAAAAACTATAATCGAAAACATAGAAATCACTACTTCCGTTACTGCCGATATGGCGGGAATAAAAGTTACGGCAACTCCCGATACGGATTCCATAACCGTTTCATGGCAACCTATCGAAACCGAAACAACCGCTAAAATTAAAAACTATAACGTAACCGTTTCGGACAAAAACGGCACAAAGTTGGCAGAACGCACGGTTGACGCAACCGAAGAAAATCTTAATAAAAACAAATATTCCGTCAAGTTTACAAGCGCAGACGGCATAGAGCCTTCAACAAAATATACCGTCACGGTAACTCCCGTAACCCAAAACGGTAATAACGGTGCGTCCGCTTCGGTCAGCGTAACAACAAAGAGCGTCAATGCAACCGGCGGCGATTCATCGTCTTCAACTACGAACGGCGGTGCTTCTCTTACATATACAGTTAAATTCGTTGCCGGCGACGGATCGATTCCCGAAGGACAAAAATTCAAATATACTGTTAAGCGCAACGGCTATGTAAGCGGTTCTCCGTCCGTAATTCCTCCCGAAGGAAAAGTGTTCGCAGGTTGGTCGGTAGACGGCGAAACGCTTGTCAGTGTCGAAGTATATAAGATTACCAAAAACGTAACCTTTAAGGCATTTTATGTTGAAAACGAAGAAGATACCCACAGAACATTTATCGTTGGTTATCCCGACGGTGAAGTTAAAGCGGAGAGATCTCTTACAAGAGCCGAAGCTGCCGCTATAATCGCAAGAGCATCTTCCGATTTCGATGAAAATAAAGAATATACATCAGATTTCACTGATGTAGCATACGGTTCTTGGTATTATAATTATGTTTCATACGTATATAAAAAGGGTATTGTAACAGGTTATGAAAACCATACATTCGCTCCCGACGATAAAATCACCAGAGCTGAATTCGCAACCATTATGCAACGTTATAAAAATCTTGAACTGAACGAAGAAGCAACATTCGGCGATATCGAAAAATCCTATTGGGCAGTATCGTATATCGGTGCTTGCAAGACCGCAGGTCTTATCGACGGATACGAAGACGGAACTTTCAGACCTGAAAACGAAATCACTCGTGCCGAAGCTGTCAAGATTCTTAACAGAGCGGCAGACAGAGCACCCACGCCCAAATCAATTGATGCATATATCAAGTCAAAGGGTATCCCGTTTGAAGATCTCCAAACTTCCGTTTGGTACTTCTATGAAATAATGGAAGCCGCATTCCCGCACCTCATTTCTTATTACCACTAAGCAATACAAAAATCCCAAGAATTACATCTTGGGATTTTTATTTATGATATTTAATTGTTTTCGACTATTTTACGGCAAAAATTAACAAAATATGCACTTGAATATAATATCAGTCTATGTTATAATATATATAGCATTGTCATATAAGACAATAATAAAATTTACGGAGGTACGTAACTATGAAAACTCTTCCTGTTGGTATTCAGGTTTATTCTTTAAGAGAGGAAGCGTCCAAGGATTTCCAAGGCACAATGCAAAAAATCAAAGAGATTGGATATGATTTTGTCGAACTCGCAGGTTTGTACGGAATTCCCGCAACTGAAGTAAAAGCAATTTTGGATAAAATCGGTTTTCCTTGCTATTCAGCACACGTTTCAGAACTTATGACAAATTCCGACATCGATGCCGTCCTCAACGACTATGTAACAATCGGTTGTAAATATGTTGTTGTTCCATATCTCGCAGAAGGTATGCGCCCGGGCGATCCGAATTTTGATGAAATTCTTGCAAAAATCGAAAATATTGGCAAAAAAGCCCGTGCCAAAGGTATGACTCTTCTTTATCATAACCACGATTTCGAGTTTATCAAAATGCCCGACGGTTCATACGGTTTGGACTATATGTATAATAATACCGCACCGGAAAATCTCCAAACAGAGTTGGACGTCTGCTGGGTAAACGTCGGTGGTGAAAATCCTGCAGAATATGTAAAAAAATATACAGGACGTTCGCCCGTAGTTCATTTAAAGGATTTCGAAGGTTCCAAGTCCGAACAAATGTATGAACTTATCGGAATAAAATCCGAAAAGAAAGAAAATGTAAAAAATACTTTCAAATTCCGCCCGGTCGGTCACGGAAAACAGGATTTCCCGTCAATACTCGAAGCGGCGGTGGCGGCAGGCGCGTCATATGTTGTTGTTGAACAGGATCAATGGTATGATACACCCGCAATGGAATGTGCAAAAATGAGCCGTGACTATCTAAAATCTCTCGGATGGTAATAATCCGGCGATTTTTATAAAAAATTATTAAATTCGAAAGGAATACATAAATGAAAAAACTTCCATTCAAAATAGATTTGTCGGGCAAAACAGCCGTAATAACGGGCGGCGGCGGAGTATTGTGCGCGGGTTTTGCAAAAACAATTGCCGCTTGTGGCGCAAACGTGGCGATTCTCGATCTTAACGAAGAGGCCGCACAAAAAGTTGCAAACGAAATAACTGCCGAAGGCGGCAAAGCAATTGCAATAAAAACCAGCGTTCTCGAAAAAGAAAGCCTTGTTGCCGCAAAAGCAATAGTAGATAAAGAATACGGAGGATGCGATATCCTATTGAACGGAGCGGGCGGCAACAATCCCAAGGGAACAACAACCAAAGAATATCTTTTCCCGGAGGATCTCGAAAACGAAGCCATAACCGATATAAAAACTTTCTTCGACCTTGATCCCAACGGCATACAATTTGTCTTTAATCTTAATTTTATCGGAACGCTTATTCCAACGCAGGTATTTGCGCGCGATATGGCAAAAAAAGATTCGCCCGTAATAATCAACATATCATCAATGAACGCTTTCAGACCTCTAACAAAAATTCCTGCATATTCCGGAGCAAAAGCCGCCGTTTCTAATTTCACACAGTGGTTGGCGGTACATTTTGCACCTGTCGGTATTAGAGTAAACGCAATTGCGCCCGGCTTTTTTGTGACGTCGCAAAATAGGGATTTGCTGTTTAACACTGCTGACGGAACACCGACGCCGCGAACCGATAAGATTCTTTCGCATACTCCGATGAATCGTTTCGGTACACCGGAAGATTTGGACGGCACGCTTCTTTGGCTTATCTCAAACGAAGCTTCGGGATTTGTAAACGGAGTTGTTGTTCCGGTAGACGGCGGTTTTTCCGCTTATTCGGGAGTATAAATAAATAATTGCCTACACCAACAGAGTGCAGGCAATTATTATATTATTATTCATAATATCGGAGACGAATATATGGAAAATCTGTTTAATCTTGAAGCTGTTGTAAACGCTTGCTATATGGATAAAAATTGTAAAAACAGCCAGCATATTCACAATAATAGGCAAAGTCACGGTTTTGTTTATTTTAAATCCGGGAACAGCATTTACAATTTCAAAGGCGGAAAAAGTGTGAAAGCTGAGACGGGAGATTTTATTTACTTGCCTAAATACAGCTCATATTCCGTTAGCGTTAATAGCATTGGAGAAGTATATTGCATAAATTTGTTATGTAACGACGACGTTTTTACTCCAAAAATTTCAGAACCGAATATTAGAAGTTTTTCTTTTGAACTTAGTCGTACTTTAGAAGTTGAATGTTTATATAAAAAAGTTATACGTGAGATGTTTTTTAAACATCCGTATTACGAATTAACCGTAAAATCGCTTGTATATAATCTTGCGGCAATAATCTATTCCGAAAAGTATTCGGCATATGTTCCAACACAAACAAGCGAAAAATTGCAACCTGCAATCACATATATAAACGAGCATTATATAGAGCGCGACTTAAATGTACCGAATCTTGCGCGGATGTGTAACTTATCGGAAAGCTACTTTAGACGTCTTTTTATAAAATGCTACAAAAAAACTCCGATGAAATATATAAACGAACGCAGAATAAATTATGCAACTGAGTTTTTGCAAAGCGGGCTTTACAGCATTTCGGAGGTCGCCGTATTTTCCGGTTTTGAAGATTTAGGATATTTTTCAAGAGCGTATAAACGAATAACAGGAGAAATGCCGTCTGAAATATTGAAAAAAATTGCTTGTAGCAAACAATAGTATAAGGGTATAAAGGAGTGTAGATATGAAATATCTTATAGCGTCGGATATTCACGGTTCCGCATATTTCTGCAAAAAAATGATTGAAGCATTTGAAATGGAAAAAGCCGATAAAATTCTTCTTTTGGGAGATATTCTTTATCACGGACCGAGAAATGATTTACCAAAGGAATATGCGCCGAAACAAGTAATAGAACTGTTAAATAATTTAAAAAATCGCATTTTGTGCGTTAGAGGAAATTGTGATACGGAAGTAGACCAAATGGTGCTTGAGTTTCCGATTCTTGCCGATTATTGCCTTATTTCCTATAATGCAACAAATGTTTTTGCAACACACGGGCATAAATTCAATTCTTCAAATATTCCTCCGTTAAACAGCGGTGATATTCTGCTTAACGGTCATACGCATATTCCAAAGTGCGAGCGTATTGAGAATATTATATATATGAATCCCGGCTCCGTCTCAATTCCGAAAAATAACAGTTATCATGGTTATATGACTTTTGAAAGCGGAAAATTTATTTGGAAAGATTTTGAAAATAATATTTACAATGCATTTGAAATTGTATGATTAAAAGTTGGGGAGTCTTCGTAAAGACTCCCGTAAATATTATTGAATCGGTTCGAAATCGGCGGCACCGTGTTTGCACAAAGGACATATAATGTCCTCCGGTAAAGTATCTCCCTCGTAAATATATCCGCAAACCTTGCATACAAAGCCTTTTTTGCCGTCTGTTTGCGGTTTAGGCTTGACATTTTCATGATAATAACTGTATGTCATTGTTTCGTTGTTGTTAATAACTCTTGATTCCGTTACACTGCAAATGAACATTCCGTGCGTTTCAAGATCAATATATTGCTCAACTTTAAGCGATAAAAAAGAATTAATATATCTTGGCAAAAATACAAGACCGTTATCCGAACGAAGAATTTCGTAATCTTTAAATTTATCTACATTTCTTCCGCTTACAAACCCAAATGTTTCAAAAAGCTTGAACGGAGCTTCTGTGGAAAGACAATTGACATTCATAATGCCTGTTTGCAAAATAACATGATGTGAATAATTTTCTTTGCTTATGGTTACGGCAACTCTGTTAGGGGTGTTTGTTACCTGCGTAACCGTATTGACAATAAGCCCGTTATCTTTTTTTCCGTCATTTGAAGTAACAACGTAAAGCCCGTATCCAATGTTGAACAGTGCGGTAAGGTCATTTTTATTCGCAGTTGCGTCTCTTTGCGCCAAATACTCACGACAAAGCTCATTTGCCAACGCGGAAATTTGTTCTCTGCTTTCGTTATTTAGAGCCGAAAATATTCTTACGGTGTTTTCTGCAAAAGTTATGTTTTTACATTTATCAAACATTTCACGCATAACTTTCGCCGCAAGCGGTGCCCAACTTCCGTTTTCGATTAAAGCAATTGTTCTGTTCTTAAAAGAACGTTCGGTTAAATGATTAATAAATTCTCGCATAAAAGGGAAAATTTCAGCATTGTAAGTTGTTGTTGCAAGTATAAGCTTACTGTATTTGAATGCATCTGCGACAGCTTCCGACATATCGCATCTTGCAAGATCATAAACCGTTAAGTTGTGGCAACCGTTGGCGGCTATTCTGTCACATAATTCTTGAACAGCCTTTTTGGTATTGCCGTATACAGACGTATATGCAACAACAATTCCGTCCTGCTCGGGGAGGTATGACGACCAAGTATTATAAAGGTCGATATAGTGCTCAATATTGTTTGTAAGCACAGGTCCGTGGAGCGGACAAATTGTCTTTATTTCAAGTGCCGAAGCTTTTTTCAGCAAAGCTTGAACTTGAGTTCCGTATTTGCCTACAATTCCGAAATAATATCGTCTGGCTTCGTCCTCCCAAGGTTCATTTGTATCGGGAGTTCCGAATTTTCCGAACCCATCTGCCGAAAACAGTATCTTGTCTTTTGAATCGTATGTTACAATTACCTCAGGCCAATGAACCATAGGCGCTGTTACGAAAGTTAACGTGTGAGTTCCAAGTGTAATAGTATCGCCTTCGCCAACAATCATTCGTCTGTCATCAAAATCGGTTCCGAAAAAATTCTTCATCATAGAAAATGATTTTAAGGAAGAAACAATAACACAGTTAGGAAAAGCTTTTGCAAATGTATGGATATTGGCAGAATGATCCGGCTCCATATGTTGTATTATTAAATAGTACGGCGACCGATTTCCCAATACGTTCTGAATATTGTCGAGCCATTCATGCGTGAACATTGCGTCCACTGTGTCCATAATTGCTGTTTTTTCATCAATAATTGCATATGAATTATATGAAATTCCGTTTTTAACAGTGTACTGACCTTCAAAAAGGTCGATTTTATTATCGTTAACACCGATATATTTTATGTCGTTTGAAATATACAATTTATAACCTCCGTTTTTGTTATATTATTGCCGATTTCTTATGATATATTAATTATAATATCTGTCTGTATATGTTATATTATACTATACTTGTTAAAAAAAGTATGTTGTAATTCCAACGAAAGGAGTAAAAATGAATTGTAAAAATGCATTAATATTTAAAGATATTCCTCTGTTCAGCGGATTAAGCGAAGATGATATTTTAAAAATAATGCCGTGTCTTGGAGCAGGCATAAAAAAATATGAAAAAAATCAAACTGTTTTTTACGAAGGTGAAAGCGCAACAAAATTCGGAGTAGTTTTAAGCGGTAGCGTAAGACTTATAAAAGAAGATTACAGCGGAAACCGAAATATTATCGGTATAATAGAACAGTCAAACTTGTTTGCGGAAGCTTATGCTTGCTGTGAAAACGACAAATATCCCATAAGCTTTATTACTTGCGAACCATCCGAAATAATGCTAATAGAAAGTGCGAAAATACATTCATCGTGCATTAATTCGTGTGAAATACATAAAATTTTAATCAGAAATCTGTTAAAAATAGTTGCAAGTAAAAATATTATGCTTAACAGAAAAATTGAAATTATGTCTAAACGTACAACCAAAGAAAAAATTATGGCATATTTATATTCAGAAGCCGAGAATGCCGATAGCAACATTTTTACCATACCGTTCGACCGTCAAGCTCTTGCGGACTATCTTGGTGTTGAAAGAAGCGCAATGTCTGCCGAAATAAGCAAATTACGTGCTGCAGGTATAATTGATGTTGAAAAAAGTTGTTTTAAAATTTTGAAATTAAAACCGAGCCTATAATTAGACTCGGTTAATTTTTTTATCAAAATCAGAAAGAATATCCGGGAAAATTTCCAAACTTCTGTGTAAAATACCATGCATATGTGCAATTGCTATTCCGTAGTTTACAATCGGTATATCGTATTGCTTGCATTTTTCTATTCTTGAATGCATTTCTCTTTCGTTAAGCATACACCCGCCGCAGTGTATGCAAAGCTTAAAATCGCAAATATTTTCCGGAAATTCATTTCCGCTTGAGAAAGTATATATTGGCTTTGATTTTGTAAAATTTTCAAGCCACAACGGAAGTTTTACCGTTCCGATATCTCCGCATTGCCTATGGTGCGTACATCCTTCAGATATTAGAATTTTGTCACCGTCTTTTATATTCGAAATAGCCGCCGCACCGTTAACCAGTTCTTTCAGTTCCCCCTTAAATCGGGCAAACAATATCGAAAAAGAAGTAAGCGGGATATTGTTCGGAACAAGATTTGAAACTTTTCCGAAAACTTGAGAATCTGTAATAACAAGTTTTGGGTTCTTGTTCAACAATTCGGTTACTTTTGTCAATTCTGTATCTCTGCAACACACCGGTATGCAACCTGCATCAAGAATATCTCTTATTGTTTGCTGTTGCGGAAGGATAAGACGTCCTTTGGGGGCGGATTCGTCGATGGGGATAACAAGAATGACCGTATCGCCGGGCGTTAAAAGATCCGAAACGATGTGACGTTCTTCAACAAAATTGACTTTAATTTTTCCGATAATTTCTTTCAAGTTATTTATTCCGTAGTTGTTTTTTGCGCTTACGTAAACCGTATAATCGGTATTATTCGGAACAGTTGAAAGCAAATCGCATTTATTATATACAATAATAAACGGCGTGTTTTTTGCGTTAAAATTATCTATAAGCATTTTGTCGAATTTTGTTAGTCCAACTGTGGCGTCGCATACAATAACAGCTATATCGGTGCTTGAAACGATAGATTCGGCTTTTTTTACACGAAGATTGCCAAGTTCGCCGATATCGTCGATTCCGGGCGTATCTATAATCACAACGGGTCCCAGCGGCAAAAGTTCCATTGATTTTTTTACGGGATCGGTTGTTGTTCCTTTTTGATTGGAAACAACCGACAATTGTTGCCCCGTTACGGCATTTACAAGACTTGATTTTCCTGCATTTCTTATTCCGAAAAAAGCGATATGTAATCTTTCGCCGCTTGAAATGTCATTTAGTTCCATTTTAATGCACCGTTATTTCAAAATGCGGAAGCTTCCGATTTCGGAGCAAATATTGAATTTGCTTGCGAATCGGTTAATTCAATTCCGAATACGTCTTTATAATACTTTTTTGTTTCTACGGTTATATCAATATCTTCAAAAAGCTCCGGATATACGGTTTTGGCAATCCATAAAAGCGTTACCGGTGTATCGACTCCGCACGTATAACTTCTGTACATACCAAGCGGCATTTTGAAAACTTGCTTGTTTTTTATTGCGTCGATTTCTTGCCATTGTTCATTTGCATATAAAGTTTCAGGTTGAGCTGTTGTAAAGTTGGTAATAAGTATACATTCGGGATTCCATTTATAAATTTGTTCCATATTTACCGTTACGGAATTATCCTTTTCAATTTCTTCGCCAACGTTATTTGCACCGACAGCGTCTGCCCACCATTGACCGAAGAAATGATTTCCGCTTGTTGAAATCATTGTATCCGTATATTGGAAAAGGAAGAAGATGTCTTTTTTTTTGTCGTCGTCAAGTGTCGAAATTCTGCTGTTAATTGTTGAAAGCACATTGTCGCTGTAATTCTTTACAAGGTCACCTTTTTCGTTTTCGGGGAAGATTTCGGAAAGGAGATTAATCCAGTTTTCCAAT
>CAZJCI010000029.1:0-14814 GCA_964544455.1 uncultured Oscillospiraceae bacterium | reverse complement strand
TATTGGCATCATAGAGCCGGCAACTCCTTTGTACTTTTCAATGACGGCCAATAGCTGATTTTCTTGCTCTTTGGTGCCTTTGAAAGTGACTGTTGTCAGTCTTTTTTTCATTTGTTTATAACCTCCCTGCGGTTTTACCGCAAAAATTTGTGTAACTGCCCGGTATTCTGTAAGTTTGTTTAAAAATTAACAACACGAACCCTAAAATACACAGCATAACATATCTATTATACAACTTTACTTATATAAAGTCAACCGTAAAATTAAATATTTTTATAGAAATAATGAAAAATAAGTATTATTTACGAAAAATTTATAGTTTATTGAAAGAATATGTCGTTTTTTTATTTACCTAATCCGCTCAAATATTTGAATATCCACAAAATCGGAGACTCTGTATAATTGTTCGGAATATCAAAAAAATTGATATTTGTGTTAATGTCCGATATACGGTGTGCGTCGCTGTTGGAAATCAGTATTAAATTGTGAGTACTTTGATAAATGGAATTGTATAATTTTGAATTATTGCCGTCATGTAGCTCTGCGCAAGTAAATTTAGGTTCGGGCGGAATAGTTCCGAGAATCGAAATAATTCCGTTGGATTCTCTGTCGATATGAGCGGGATAACATATGCCGCCGTAATTTGAAACATATTTGACGCAAGCTTCAAGCGATATGTCGGTTGAACCGATAAGCAACTTTTCCACTGTGCGCAACGTATTTCCGTTTGTATCTTTTATAAGCTGTTCTCCGAAAATATCGGGTCTGTTATTTATCGGTTGTAATCTGGAATATACGAATTCCGAAAACGATAATGCTTTTTCGAGAGTTTGAAACAAACAAACAATATGTATGTCTTCGGCTGTTGTAAGCTCCATTCCCGCAATCGGAAATATGCCGTAAAATTTGCAGGCTTCAAAAAAAGCAGGACAATTTTCACAAGAATTATGATCGGTTAAAGCCATAACGGAAAGGTTATTAAGCGCGCCGATTCCGGCAATGTCGGCAGGCGTCATATTGTTATCCGCACACGGTGAAAGACAAGAGTGAATATGCATATCATAATATAATTTCATATCCGCTAAATTATTGCACTGATTTTTGCGCAGAGTTCATAAGAAGTTAATTCGCTATTGTAAATATTTATATTGGCAATAGCGGCCTTTTCAACGGTTTCTTTATCGGGAATACTATTTTCGGCAAGTATTATCATTGAAATGTCGCAAAGTGAAGCGACGGCGACTATATTAATATTTGACATAATTGTTATCCATACATTTCCGCTTTTTGCTTTACTCATAACCCAACTGAGTAAATCTCCGGTATACGCTCCTTCAATAATTCGTGAAGTGTCCGCCGTATAAACAGGTTTTAAGCGTAAGTTTTCCGCAAGTTCATTTACCGTCATATAAGTTTTCCTTTCGGATTGAAATATAATGTATAGATATTATATCATACCAATTTGAAAAAATCAAGTATCGGCAACAAAATTATAACATTTTAATAAGATTATATTGTTGAAAATTAACAAACGAACGTGCATTTTTTTGTCAAAACAACGATTTGAATTTTTGCTATTTACTTTTTTTGCATTGTGTGCTATAATATTAAAAAGTTTATTCAAAAGTATTGGAGTAAAATTAATCGATGAAAATAAGTAAAATCAAGGAATTGTTAAATGCCGATGTGATATGTTGCGAGCATCTGCTTGAAACCGAAGTTAATTCGGCGTGCGGAAGCGATATGATGAGCGATGTTCTTGCTTTTGTAAAAGACCACTCCGTTCTCCTTACGGGGCTTGTTAATCCGCAGGTTGTAAGAACAGCTGAAATGATGGATATAAAATGCATAGTGTTTGTAAGAGGAAAAATTCCGCCCGAAAATGTTGTGGAATTGGCGAATAATATGGATATTGCAATACTTACGACTTGCGAAAGAATGTATGTTGCGTGCGGCAAATTATATGCAAACGGACTTACGGGAGGAAGTGTGATTTAAACATGGGAGAACCTGTTATATTGAAATATTGCGTTGACGGCGAGAATTTTACGTCAGCAGGGGAAGCCTCTGTTTCAGTAAAGAAATCTCTTCGTCAAATGGGATTTCCTCCGGATGTGATAAGAAGAGTTTCTATTGCCATGTATGAGGGGGAAATTAATATGGTGATTCACGCTAACGGAGGAGAAGCGATTGTAAGCGTTTATCACAATAAAATAGAAATAGTTCTTGCGGATAAGGGACCGGGAATAGCGAATATTTCTTTGGCAATGCAGGAAGGGTATTCGACTGCTCCCGATAATATAAGGTCTCTTGGGTTTGGCGCGGGAATGGGGTTACCGAATATGAAAAGATATACCGATGAAATGAAAATAGAATCCGAAGTCGGTGTGGGAACAACGGTTTATATGACGGTAAATGTTTTATAAAAACGCCTTTGAATCAGAAAGGAGGTTACAAATTGCCGGAATTTATTCACTCCGTGTCGCTTGATGTATTAAAATGCAAGGGATGTACAAATTGTCTTAAACATTGCCCTACTGAAGCGATAAGAATAAGAAACGGACGAGCCGTAATCAATTCCGAACATTGTATAGATTGCGGAGAATGCATCAGAAAATGTCCTTATAAAGCAAAAAAAGCGATATACGACAGATTAAGCGATATTGAAAACTATAAATGGAAAATAGCGTTGCCGGCTCCGGCTCTTTACGGTCAGTTTGACAATATTGACGATATAGACTATATTTTGACGTCGATTTTGCAATGCGGTTTTGACGATGTGTTTGAAGTTGCACGTGGTGCGGAAATGGTTTCAGCGTATACAAGATACTATCTTAATTGCAAAGAAGCGAATAAGACTTTAATCAGTTCGGCTTGTCCGGTTGTAGTTAGGCTTATAAGCGTAAGATTTCCGTATTTGTGCGACAATCTTGTTCCGATACTTCCGCCGGTTGAAATTGCGGCGCAAATTGCAAGGGCGGAAGCTTTAAAAGCGCATCCCGAATTTTGTTCGGAAGATGTGGGAGTTTTTTTTATTTCTCCGTGCCCCGCAAAGGCTAGCTATGTAAAAAATCCGATAGGTATCGCAAAAAGTGCAATAAACGGTGTTTTGTCCATTAGTGAACTGTATTTCGGTATTCTTGGAAAAATAGGAAAAATCGAAAATCCGCTTCCGTTAAGTAAAGTTGGCGTTATCGGCGTTAGTTGGGCAGGCTCCGGAGGAGAAGCGTCGGCGCTTTTTAACGATAAATATCTTGCGGCAGATGGAATTGATAATGTAATTGATGTGCTTGAACAACTTGAAAACGATAAACTTTCGGGAGTTAATTTTATTGAGCTTAACGCTTGTAGCGGCGGATGCGTCGGCGGGACTTTGACGGTTGAAAATCCTTTTATTGCAAAAGCGCGATTGCAAAATTTAAGGCGTTATTTACCCATAACGCAAAACAAACCGAATTTTGAATTTGACGAAAGCGCGCCGAACGGCGGCATACCGTCAAGCGTAATGTGGGCGGATTCAATATCGTATAATCCGGCAACGCCTTTGGATTCGGACCGTGCGGAAGCGTTAAGAATGATGAATGAAATTGAGAGCTATTTGGAAAAACTTCCTCATCTTGATTGCGGTTCTTGCGGAGCACCGAATTGCCGTGCGCTTGCGGAGGATATTGTTAAAGGCGACGCTGCCGAAACCGATTGCGTTATAAGAATGAAAGAACAAATTGAATTTGTTTATAAAAGCTTGGGCGATTTGGTAAATCCGAATAAAAAACAATGAAATGTGATTACACTTACAACGGCAGTCTCCTGTAATTGCTGTTTTCTTATGTTTTTTCACACTTGTTCTGTGCGGCAAAAGATAAAATCTGCGATAACCGTAAAAATAAAAAAACATATTGACATTTTCAAAAAAATATGCTATAATAAATGAAACTAAGCAAAAATCGGCGTGCAATTTTGCAATTTACCGATTAAGCGGTATTATTATTATTATTATTATTATTATAGGAAAGGTGGACAAAATGAAAAATTCAAAAAGAGTATTCGCACTTTTGCTTTCCGGAATTATTCTTGCCGGAGCTTTAACGTCTTGCAAAAAAGACGAAAAGAAAAATGAAAATCCGAAAGGCTCTTCGGAAAACCTTGAAACATCGCGGGAACTCGAAGTTCCCAAGGGAATTGCCGAGGGTAAAACTTTCAGCATGTATTTAGCTATGCCGTCTGTCGCAAGCTCTTATATTGCCGAGGAAGAAAACGGAACCGACCTTAACGATAACGTTTATCTCCGAAATCAGCTTGTTGAAGAACATACCGGCGTAGAATTAAATTTTGTAAAATCCACTCGTACAACTGCGGGCAGCGACCAGGCTTTGGAAACTTCGCAAATTCGTACTTGGATTCAGTCCGGCGATACTACATACGATGCATATGTGCACGTTCAACATACCGGTATGCCCACGCTTATCGAAGAAGGTTTGTTCCTCGATTGGAACGAACTTCCTTATGTAAATACGGATAATCCTTGGTGGTATTCAAATGTTAAGCGAGATATTTGTTTCGGCGATAAGGTTTATTGTATGACGGGCGATTACAACATCGATTCATTCTCTAATACTGAGTGTTTGCTTTTTAACAAAACTCTTTGCGATGAGTTAAATCTTGAATATCCTTATCAAATGGTATTCGACGGAACATGGACTCACGATAAATTTGTAGAATATATAAAAGCTGCCACAAAAGACCTTAACGGTGACGGTACAATTGACAGAGAAAACGACCGTATGGGATTCGGCGGTTGGCAGTATGAACAGCTTCAAGCACTTTTTGCGTCATACGGCGGAGAAGCTATTACCAAAGACGATAATAATCTTCCCAAACTTAACATAGATAACGAAAGAACCTACACAGTTATTGATAAAATGCTTGAAGTGTTCGATTGCGAAGGTTCGTTCTACGAAGGTAAGGAATACGGCGTTGACGATAGAATGTTTAACGAAGGCAGACTTTTGTTTAACGATTCGTTTATTTCATCTGTTGTAGGCGCAAGAAGCCTTGAAAATATTGATGTCGGATTTATTCCTTATCCTAAGCTCGATGAAGATCAGGAAGAATATTATTCCAGAACGGCTAATATATCCGGTCTTACATATATCCCCGTGACAAACGACGATCTTGAAAAAACCGGCGCGGTGCTTGAAGCGCTTGCTTATTATTCAACGGATACCGTTGTGGATACATATTTCGATATTATCATTACGGTTAAATCCACACGTGACACCGAATCCGAAAAGATGATTCCGATTATTCGTAATTCTTCAAGATTCCTTGATCAGACCATAGGATTTACCGGTAGCGGAATAGTTACGGCAAACAGCGGAAATACGCTCAGCTCTGTAATTGCTTCTTACAAAGATACTTGGGAAGAAAAGATTGAAGATCTTATAGAATTATATACCGATTAATAGAAGAAAATTTTCGGTATATAAAGTATAAAATCCAAAAGATTTGAAAATTAACCTAAAAATGAGTTCGGAATAAACCGAACTCATTTTTACATATTTCGAAAAAAATTTGTTCAAATCGTTTTATAAGCATAGTTTTTCGAGTTTGCATAAACGGACATTATGAAAGCTAACGATACATACATACATATAAGCGAAGAGGTTCCGTAGCTGACAAGCGGCAACGTTATTCCCACAACCGGAGTCATTCCCAACGCCATTCCGACATTGACCGTGAATTGAAAAATAAGCATTCCCGCAACGCCGGCGCATATATACGTGCCCGCATAATCACGTGATTTTTTTGCTGTTTTGAGTATTCTTGAAACAAGTAATGCGAAAGCGGCTATTAACAAAACGCAACCGATAAAACCGAATTCCTGACCTATGACGGCAAAAATCATATCTGTGTGCTGTCCGAAAAGTGCGCCTGCTTTTTGAATTGTTTCACCTTTCATATAACCTTGCCCCAAAAGCCCGCCGGAGGCAATTGCGTTGCGGCTTCTGATAACTTGATGCCCGAACCCCTGCGGATCAAGTTCGGGATTAAAACCTATAAGTACTCTTCTTTTTCTGAAGTCACCCAAATTATCCCACAATAGTGGGAAAGCTACTATGGATGCAACCAAACATCCCAATATATATTTTATATCAATTTTTGCGCAAAAAAGCATTGAAACGAATATTGCTATAAAAACAAGGGCGTTTCCCATATCTTTTTCCGCAAGCACAAGACCTATTATCACACAACCGTGAAACAAAACTCCCAAAAGAACAAAAAAATTATTAATTCGTCCATGCACTTTTTCAAGATGTGCCGACAACGAAAGAATGAACAATATTTTTGCAAATTCCGCAGGTTGAACGCTTGTAAATCCCAAGCTTATCCAACTGTTATTGGTGCTTCCGGAATTTTCGGGGCTGAAACCGAAGAAAAACGTGTATAAAAGCAACATTGTATTTAGTAAAAATATCCATTTACCGCGTTTTAATATTTCGGCATAATCAAACGCAGGCATTACGATTATTAAAATCAAGCCTGCAATAAAAGCACCTGCTTGCTTTAAATCATAGCTTTTTCTGCCCATATAATGCGTTGCGCTGTGAACGGCAAGTATTCCGAGTATTGCAAGAACAATTATGCTTAAAATAAAAATAAAATCAATTTTTTTTATGTGTGATTTTAAAAGCTTTTTTATATTGGCAAATAATTTTGAAGCGGCATTTTGG
The DNA here is from genome assembly GCA_964544455.1 of uncultured Oscillospiraceae bacterium. GTDB lineage: Bacteria > Bacillota > Clostridia > Oscillospirales > CAG-382 > SIG622. The sequence goes on along the minus strand of CAZJCI010000029.1, from coordinate 8,083 downwards.
TTAGCGGTTATAGGTTTGGGGGCGGGGGAAAGTGCCAAGGTTCGGCGCGCTTTAAGTCGTTTGCTTTTGATTGCTTGCCGCCTGAACGCAACTCCGTCGACTCCGAAAGTTTCGGTTACTTTTTGTTGCGCTTCAAGCGGACTCATAACTCTGCGCGATTTATCGTCGGAAATATCATTTTTGGGAATGCGTCGAGCTTGATTTGGGTTTAATGATATTTTGGAACGCAATTCACGCTCGGATTTTGATTTTATGTTATTTTTCAATCGATACTTCATACTACCGATGTTTTGTTTCATATGTTTTCTCCTTGGCAATTATATCATAAACTGAAAACATTATATCATGTATTACTCAAAAAGTAAATAGCAATTTTTTGTTTTCAAAAAATGCCGTATCGAAATTTACAAATATATGTGGAAATATGTTTGTCTTGGATATATAATTTTGTATATAATAAAGTGTTTTGAAAGGATTAAAAATGTACGAAGAAAAACAACAAAAAAGCAAGATGAGTTTTATATTTTCGTGTTTATTTTTTGCCGTTTTTATATTTATAATGAGTAGTTTTGTCATTCGTTCTTGTAAAATGAGCGACGCGGATATTGCCGATGATGTTATTTTTAACGAAGCTTCCGCCAACGTTTATAAAAACGATCCCAATAACTTCAAAGTATTTGTGTACGATTTGGAAAAAAGGTTTGAATCGGTTGACGCAAACCAACTTTTACAACTTAAGTATCACTACTATATTCCGACTGTTAAGCAAACGCAAATAACAATAAAATATAATTCAAGTTATGCAAAGCCTGCCGCAAATGACTTTGTTCCTTTTGAAATTTATCTTAAAGATCATAACGGTGATGTTTTGAACGATTATTTTTATGAATATGCCGAAAAGGACGGATATTGCTATTTGCGAGTTGCTTTTAATAATGTTGTCTATACGGACGATAGCGAGTATACGCTTTTTATTGAGCAAAACATAGACAACAAAACCGTTTCCAGAGGTACGTTTATTATTCAAAAGCCAAGCACCGCAAGCAATGTAATGAAGCTTGACAAAAAAACGGCACCGTATATTTACAACAATAAATAAAGTATGTGTAAATATTTATTACACGATATGAAAAAAATACCGTGCGCTTATTGCAATGTTTAAATTTAAGTGTTAAAATAAGTATACTCGATATACCGAGTATACTTTTCATTTATTCATACGCAATATATATATTGCAAAACGGAGGGGCATATTATGAAAATATTTATTGATACGGCAAATGTTGAAGAAATAAAAGAAGCGGCAAAATTCGGAATACTTGACGGTGTAACAACCAATCCTTCTCTTATAGCAAAAGAGGGACGAAAATTTGAGGAAGTTATTGCCGAAATTGTCGAAATAGTAGACGGTCCAATAAGCGCAGAGGTTACAGCACCCGATGCGGAAAATATGGTAAAACAAGCTATTGAACTATCAAAAATACACAAAAACATCGTTATAAAAATTCCGATATGCGAAGAAGGTCTTAAAGCAACATATCAACTGAAAAGACTTGGAATAAAGACCAATGTAACGTTGATTTTCAGCTCAACCCAGGCACTTCTTGCCGCACGTGCGGGAGCAAGCTTTGTTTCTCCTTTTATCGGAAGACTTGACGATATTTCCGATGACGGAACGGAACTTGTAAAAGAAATTTCGGAAATTTTCGGTATTCACGGTATTAAAACGGAAATTATAGCCGCAAGCGTAAGAGGTCCGCAGGATGTTGTAAGAGCTGCCGTTGCCGGTGCGAATATAGCAACGATTCCGTATAAAGTAATAAAACAAATGATAAAGCACCCACTTACGGACAAAGGAATAGAAAAGTTTAACGCAGATTGGGAAAAGGCTATAAAATAAAATTATTTTTATTATTAAAAGTGAGGAATTTTTATGACAAAAGTTACGTTACTCGGAGATTCCATTCGTATGTTTTACGGTAAAAGAGTTGTTGAACTTCTGGGAAATAATTATGATGTTTTTCAGCCCGAAGAGAATTGCAGATTTTCAAAATATACTTTACGCGGACTTTATCAATGGAAAGAAGGCATTGATGGTAGCGATATTATTCACTGGAACAACGGACTGTGGGATTGTACATACTGTGTTGACGGCGTTGTGTTCAGTTCTTTGGACGAATATATAACAAATATGTTGAGAATCGGCAAGATTTTGAAACAACGAGCAAAAGAGGTTATTTTTGCAACAACCACGCCTGTGATTGATACGTCCGATTATAACAAAAACGGCACTATAATAGAATATAATAATGCAATTGTGCCGGAACTTAAAGCAATAGGAATAAAAATCAACGATCTTCACTCCATTATTTATCCCCAATATGAAAAATATATTTCCAATGACTTAGTTCATCCCAACGAAGCGGGGGTAGCGGTTTTGGCAGATAAAGTTGTTACGGCGATAAAAGAAGCGGAAATGAGTATTTGCAAATAACAAAAATTAATTTGATATAGAAAAATCCGAAAAATAAAATTAATCACTATCAAAAATATACTATTTTGATAGTGATTTTTTATCTGTCGGAAAGCAAACCGCATTATAATAAATCGATTGGGACAAAAAGATAAATGTGCAATAAGAAATTTTTTAAGAGATTAGAGTAAATTTTTTCGTTGGCGAAAAAATTACTATCTTCGTATTGGCAAATTATTCAATAATTTGTTACGATCATATAATTATTTAATATTTTGCTCTTGATTTTTGACCGCGTCTGTACCGCATAAGAATTATCAGTATGCACAGTCCCAAAGAAATTATTATAGTAACCGGAAGTATAGCTTTATTCCACCAAGTGTCTTCATCTATACCTATTAAAATATCGCTCCATAATCGTATAACCAATTCGTTGGTTTCTTTTGGAAGATTTACAAACGATTCGAAACGTTCTATTATTTCGACATCGGGATATGCAATTTTGCTTTCTCGCATTTCGGGACTTAAACATTTGCGAGCTTCGCTCGAAGGCGTTGAATAGCAAATATATTCGCAATTGGCAGTCATTACTTCAATTTCGCAAAGAAAATTAATAAACGCTTCCGCCGCTTCCTTATTTTTACTTCCTTTTGGGATACATATTGAATCTATAAAAATATTGGAGCTTTCTTTTGGAAAAGCGAATGCAAGATTATGGTTATTGTCGATCATTGTCATAGCGTCACCGGCATAATAAGGAGCAATCCAGGCTTCTTCAAGTTGCATCTTATCGAATATCTGATCCATTACATAGGTTTGAACAAGCGGTTTTTGTTTACGCAACAAATCGGCAGCGGCACGTATTTCGTCCTCGTCGGTTGTATTCATTGAATATCCAAGTTTTGCAAGGGCTATTGCAAAAGCGTCTTTTGAATTTGAGAACATAAGAATTTCACCGGAGTATTTTTCATTCCAAAGAATATCCCAAGTTGACGCTTCCTCTTCGGTTACATATTTTGTGTTATAAATAATACCGACGGTTCCCCAGGTATAAGGAACGGAATATTCATTTTTAGGATCAAAATCAGGATTTTTATATGCTTCGTCAATATACTTAAAATTCGGAATATTATCAAAATTTAACTTTTCAAGCATATTTTCGTCAATCATTTTTCCAATCATATAATCTGACGGAATTACAATATCATATACCGATGTTGAGCCGGCTTTGAATTTTGCATACATATCCTCGTTTGTGGCGTAGTTTGTATAATTAACTTTAATTCCGGTAAGCAATTCAAAAGCGCGAATAACGTCAAGACTTCCTTCGCTTCCGTTTGAGATATACTCACCCCAATTGTAAACATTGAGAGTTATTTTGCGATCTTTGAATTTTTCGTAATATGACGGATCATCTACTGTTACGGTGTAATAAGCATTTGAAGTATCTTCTTCAACGTCGTCGGAATCGTTATCGATTGTGTTGCATGAAGTGAAAGATAACGTAAGCGAGGAAATTACGAGTAGCAGTGCAAGTAAACAAACTATATTTTTTTTCATTGTATTTCCTTTCTCGTTTTTTGCGGTTAAACGTTTTTACGTTCCTTTTTTTCACGTTTTTTTACATCATTGTCTCCCTTAAAATTGATTATAATCAGAATCATAAGAACCGTAAGGAATATAATTGTTGAAAGCGCGTTAAGCTTTGGCGTCATTGGCTTTCGGGTAATTGTATAAATAATCAGCGGGAGAGTTTGAGAATCCGGTCCGGCGGTGAAATAGCTTATTACAAAATCGTCTATGGAATATGTTATTGCCATTAAGAATCCCGAAACAACGCCAGGCATAATTTCCGGAAGAATTACTTTAAAAAATGCTTGCCAGTCGTTACAGCCAAGGTCGAGCGCGGCTTCATATACGTTTCTGTTAATTTGACGCAACTTTGGAAGTACGTTCAATACAACGGATGGCACGCAGAAAGTAATATGCGCGATTATAATTGTAAGGTATCCCGGGTTTAATTTACAGAACGAAAATAAAATCATTAGCGAAATACCTGTAACAATTTCAGGATTAATAAGCGTTATATTGTTAATGTTCTTAACAACGGTTCTTGAAGAACGTTTCATATTGTGTATGCCGATAGCTGCGGCTGTTCCCAATAAAGTTGCAACAGTTGCGGCAATCAAAGCAATAATAAGGGTGTTTGTAAGGGCTCCGATTATTGCTTTATCCCTGAAAAGTTCTCCATACCATTTTACAGAGAACCCGGTCCAAGTTCTGCCTTTCGATTCATTAAAGGAAAAGGCAATCATAACCAAAATAGGGGCATACATAAAGAAAAGGAGAAAAAATATATAGAATTTTGAAAAAAACTTTTTCATTTCAGCGTTTCCTCCATTTCTTCGTTGTCGAATTGATTAAATATGCCGATACATATGTATACAACAATCATAAGCATTAATGAAATGGCGGAGCCGTAATAGGGGTTATATTCACCGCCCGAAACAAATTGACTTTCGATGAGGTCTCCGATGAGATTGTTCTTCGGTCCTCCGAGAAGTTGAGAAATAACGAATGTACTTACAGCTGGTACAAAGGTCATTGTAATTCCGGAAGTAATTCCCGGAAACGAAAGAGGAATGATGACTTTTTTGAAAACATTAAACGTATTACATCCCAAATCCTGAGCCGCTTCGATAACTCGATTATCAATTTTGACCATAATAGTATATAAAGGTAAAATCATATACGGAATATAATTATATACCATTCCCAAAATAACAGCACCTTGGGTATACATTACGTGAACCGGTCCTAAATTGAATAAAGCCAAAAATTTGTTTAAAAAGCCGGAATTTGTTTCAAGAATAGACATCCATGCATATGTTCGAAGAAGAAAGTTCATCCACATAGGCAACATAATAAGCATCATCATAGTTCTTTGATGGTTTAGACGCATTTTTGACATAAAATATGCGAAAGGATATGATACAACAAGACAAATAACAGTTGCAATTGCGGCATAATATACCGATTTAATGAGTACCGGTAAATATCTTGCGGCATATTGTACATTTTCAAAAGTAAATGAAAACCCGTTTGAATTTCTGTCGGTAAATGCAAAAACAACAATAAGTGCAAGAGGGATAACGGTAAAAATAAGCATCCAAACAATGTAGGGAACAGATAAAATTTTGAATTTTTTATTATTCATCGTCTTCGCCCTCTTGCTCGTTGTGTAAAAATTTCGGCGAAGAATCGCTTTTTTTCATAATATGAATATCGTTTGGAGTAAAATCCATACCAATGAAATCACCGGGTGTTGCAGACTTTGTTGAATGGATTTTCCATTTGAAACCAAAACTATCCACAATAATTTCGTAGTGTACGCCTTTGAATGTAACCGTTTCGACCGTGCCGTTAATGGTATCGTCCGTTGGTTGGCAAACGGTAATATCTTCCGGACGTATGACAACGTCCACAAGTTCCATTTTTGCGAATCCTTTGTCAAGACATTCAAATCGCTTGCTTGCAAATTCAACGTCGAAATCTTTGTGCATTATTCCGTGAATTATGTTGGATTCTCCTATAAATTTTGCAACGAAAGCATTAACCGGTTCGTTATATATATCTTGCGGCGTCCCTATTTGATTGATAACGCCACCGTTCATTACAACAACTCTGTCGGACATTGTGAGGGCTTCTTCCTGATCGTGCGTAACGTATATGAAAGTGATATTCATTGCTTGCTGAATTTTTTTCAATTCTATTTGCATTTCTTTTCTTAACTGTAAGTCAAGAGCACCAAGGGGTTCATCGAGAAGGAGCGTTCGCGGATGATTTATTAAAGCGCGCGCAATTGCGACGCGTTGTTGCTGACCGCCGGACAAATAGTCTACGTTTCGTCTGCCAAAGCTTGAAAGATTAACAAGTTCAAGCATTTCAAGAACACGTGAATTTATTTCTTTTTCCGGGACTTTTTTTAATCTTAAGCCGAAAGCTATATTTTCGTAAACATTTAAATGCGGAAACAGCGCATATTTTTGAAATACCGTATTGACTTGTCGTTTATACGGCGGAATGTTGTTAATTTTCTTTCCGTCAAAAAATACGTCTCCGCTATCTGGAGTCACAAACCCGCCGATTATTCTGAGAGTAGTGGTTTTTCCGCATCCCGAAGGACCCAAAAGCGTGATAAATTCTTTATCGTGAATATCAAGATTTATGTTATTCAAGATTTGTTCGCCGTCGAATTTTACTGCAATGTTTTTCAAACTTACGATTTCGGTTGTTTTTTTCAAACCACCGTTTTCCAAAGAATTCAGATTCTTGCTGTTTTCCAATCCTAACACCTCCGTACCGTGCTATGTTCGGTACATTAAATTAAATTTTATTGCTTACTTTTGCCATAGCAATTGAATTTAAAAGTAAACAGTATTAATATAAACATTTTTTGCCGATTTGTCAATACCTTTTGCAAAAAAAATCCGATTTTTTTGGAATTAAACACGATTTTTTGCGATTTAACACGGAATATGCCGAAAAAAACTAAAAAATGCTTTGAAATTCTTTAAAATACTTAAAAATACTTGCAATTGAATATGCAAATTATAGTTTAAGCGAACGAAAAGAATTCGTTCGCCAAAATAAAAATACAACCGTTAATTAAGTTCGTTATTACGAGCTTTTTTTAACATATTTTCGATTTTTAAAAAATCAATAAGCATAGCTTCGCGTTTTTGCGGATCACGCAACAACAACGAAGGATGATAAACGGCGGTAATATAAAACTTTCCCTTTTTGAACCATTTTCCGTGTTCTTTTGTTATTTTGAAATCAGGTTTGATTATTTTCATTGCAGAAATTCTGCCCAGACATACGATTATTTTTGGATTTATGAGTTTTAACTGTTCTCTCAGATGTCCAATGCACGCTTCTTGTTCTTGAGGAAAAGGATCTCTGTTGTGCGGAGGACGGCATTTTAATATATTTCCAACATAATACTCTTCTTGCTTCATATCTATTGCGGAAAAATATCTGTCCAAAAGCCGCCCCGATGCTCCGCAAAAAGGGATTCCTTGTAAATCTTCCTGTTCGCCCGGAGCTTCGCCGACAAAAAGAATTGTTGCGTTTTCGGAACCTTTTCCAAAAACGGTGTTTGTTTTTGTTTTATATAAGTCACAATTTGTGCAATTACGGCATTTTGTTTTCAACGCTTCCCAAGCAGATTGATTATTATCCATATAAAGTTTCTCCAAACATTTATTATATTGAATTTTATTATATCACAATAATTTCGTTTTGTAAAGCCGATTGTGCGATAATTTTAATTTTTCTAAATTGCAATATAAAATGTCCACAAATATTAAGCGACATTTTGCTGCCAGATTAACATATTTGAAGATAATCCTCCGAATAATCTTCTCGGATAGTTATTTATCCAATGCTCAATCATCTTAATTCTCTCATGAGAAAATTCACCGATGTCCACCCCTTTAGGTATAAATCTTCTTATCAACTTGTTTGCGTTTTCATTAGAACCTCTCTCCCATGCACTATACGGGTGTGCATAATAGACCTTTGTTCGATTTTGCTTTGTAATTATTG
>CAZJCI010000028.1:0-14977 GCA_964544455.1 uncultured Oscillospiraceae bacterium | reverse complement strand
TAAATCCGCAAATGCGATGTTCAAAATATTTAATTGTATCCCCATCATAAGGCAAAAAAGCTCAAACGGCAAAATGCCGTTTGAGCTTTTTTATATTACGTTGTTTTTTGCAAGACTTATTCAATTTCCAAAAGTCCGTAACCGCCGTCGTATCTTTTATAAACAATATTCACCTTTGCGTCGCTTTCGTTTTTATAAACAAAAAAGTCGTGCGAAGTAAGGTTCATTTGCAATACAGCCTCTTCTGCGGACATCTGCGTCGGCTCAATACGCTTGTTTCTTGTAATGTTCACAGTCTCTTCAACAACGTCCTTAAATTCGTCGTCTTCAACAAATTCAAAAGCGTTATCCCTCAGCCGCTTTTCAAGCTTGGTCTTGTTCTTTCTTATCTGACGTTCAATAATATCCACAGCCTTGTCAATACCGCTTATTGCGTCGGATTCATAAACTTCGGCTCTGTATGTCAAACTCTTATAAAAAATCGTTATTTCAACATTATCACGTCCCCTTTTGGAAGAAAACGTCACCGTAGCGCATGTTTCCTCCGGGAAAAACTTATCCAATTTCAAAAGCTTCTTATCAAGACGTTCGCGAATGTCTGGGGTTACTTCATACTTTCTTGCAACAATATTGGACTTCATACCAAAGCCTCCTCTTTTTTTTCAAAAGGTCAATCAACCTTTTGTAGTTATATTATACCACACATTTTGCGATTTGTAAAGTACTTTTGTGAAATTAGTCCGAAAATATTTTAAAAATCAGATGAAATAACAAAAATCGGATGTAGAAATACATCCGAAAAATTTCATATAACGCACTCGGCGTGCCTTGTAACATGGCAACCGACGTTAACCGCACACGGAAGCCCGGCAATATGCGTCGGAAAATATTCCACATTAACGCCCAAAGCGGTGCAATTTCCTCCGAACCCTTGCGGACCGACTCCGGTTTTGTTCACCGCTTCCAATATCTCACGTTCAAGTTTTGCATATTCTTCATTCGCATTCGGCACGTCAACGTCTCGGCATAAAGCGATTTTGGATAACAACGCGCATTTTTCAAACGTCCCTCCAACGCCCACGCCGATAACAACAGGCGGACACGGATTTCCGCCGGCAATTTTCACCGTTTCAACAACAAAATCAATAATATCCGCTTTTCCCGAGCTCGGATTAAACATTTTAATCCTGCTCATATTTTCGCTTCCAAAACCTTTCGGCGCAGCCGTAATTTTAATTTTATCACCCGACGTAATTTTCGTATATATCACCGCCGGCGTATTATCCGTCGTGTTTTTTCTTCCAAAAATAGGATCGTTCACAACCGACTTTCTAAGATAGCCTTCGTCGTAAGCACGTTTCACTCCGTTGTTAATCGAATCTTCCAAAAGTTCGCCGCAAAGCGAAACCTCCTGCCCAATCTCAATAAACACAACCGCCATTCCGGTATCCTGACATATCGGAACGTTCAATTCTTTTGCCGCCGCAAGATTTTCTTCAAGCTTTCCAAGAATGTTTTTCGCCCTGTCGTTACTTTCAAGCTTTTCGCAATTCGAAATTCTGTTTCTCAAACTTTCCGGAAGTTCATAATTCGCCTTGCAAAAAAGCTCGCAAACCTTATCGCTTATTATTTTCGTATCAATAATTCTCATTTCGTCACCGTACCGTTTTATGAATTCGGAATGTCGGCAATAAATTTAATATCGTCTCCGTTACCATATCCCATTTCGGTTGCTTCTTTTCTTATGTTTTCGTCGGTCATTTCAGCGTTCAGCCTCTGTTCCAAAGCCTCTCTCTCAAGCGTTTCTTTTTTCAGTTCTTCTTTAAGAACGTTCAGTTCTTCGGTAAGACTGTTTGTCGAATATGTAAGCATAATGTTTATTATCACAAGCGCGGCAACAACGAATATTATAACCGCCCTAAAAAGAAAATTCGGTTTTTTGCTGTTCTTATTCATATGTATTCTCCTTAAAAAAACCTTTTTCGGATAATCCTAAATATTTTTTCTTCATTTTCAAATGATTGACCTTAAGCCTTTTTTCGTTCAATATTTTGCAAACCGCAAAATACCAAAAGCAAATAATCTTCCCCACACGCCGAAACAGCCAAAAAAACGGATTCAAAACCGCCGCAATTATTCGTCCCAAAAGTCTGATAAAAAAAGAAATAACCGCAACAACCGTTTTGCTGAAAAAAGCTTTATAAAACGCAAATCCGCTAAAAACTCCGACAAATTCATACCAACGAATATACCCGTAATTTGTCACAAACACCGTCATCACAAAAACAACCGTAAAAAGCGCAAAATATAATAAATCTTCAAAAAAAATCAATATTTTTCCGGTACGCAAAAAAGTCCTTTTAATTTCGAATAAGTCCCACAAAACGCCGAAAAGCACACCGACCAACGCCAAAGAAAAAACAACATTGTTTTGATTCGTAACATAAAACGTCATAATCAGCTCTTAAACAAACCGGAAAAAAATCCCTTCGACGTCTTAATTTCCTCCTCATAAACAACAGCGTTAATTTTCCCCACGGCGGTCACTTTTCCATCTTCAACCGAAAGCTCCGTAACTCTCAAACGCTCTCCCTCAATCACGGTTCTTGTTCCCGAAACCGAAAGAATAACGGCGTTTTCGTCGCAGCTCAAAATTTCTTCCACGCCGGTTACCGTAATATGTCCCCTATCGGATATTCGCACATCCGAAGATAAAAAACTGTTTTTCAAATCATCCATACGCTCAAATCCTTTCGAAAAAACAAAAGTTTCTTAATTTAAGTGTATGAAAAAAACTCTCTTTTTATTCCAAAACAGCCTCATACATACTCGAAGCGTCCGCCTTCAAAGCGTGTTCCTTAATGTCAAGCACACGAAATTTCAAAGATTTTTCCCCAAAAGCCACTTCAATAATATCGCCCACTTTAACTTCATAAGAAGCTTTTGCGGCTTTTCCGTTCACAAATACGTGCGCACTGTCGCAAGCGTCGTTTGCAACGGTTCTCCTTTTGATTATTCTTGTAACTTTCAAATATTTATCAAGTCTCATTTTGTCGATTTTCTCCGATATAATTTAATAAAGACAAGAAGTGGGCGCAAACCCACTTCCAAAATATGCGATGAACGTTACGAACGAAATCCGCCAACGCAAATTTCGCAACGGTAGGTATCAACCCTTATAAGCCGCAACAGCTTCCTTAAGAGCCTTGCCCGCAGTAAAAGAAGGTCTGTAAGTTGCGGGAACCGTAATTTTTTCACCCGTCTGAGGATTCTTGGATTGCTTTTCGTTACGGAATTTAGCGGCAAAAGTTCCGAATCCCACAAGCTGAATTTTATCGCCGTTCGCAAGTGCTTCCGACATTGTTCCGAAAACCGCATTCACGGCGTTGGCAGCCTGTTCTTTTGTGAGTCCCGACTTTGCAGCAACCGCTGCAACAAGTTCTGTCTTGTTCATGATTGTTTCTCCTTATAAAATTAAGATTGTATATAGTATACCATTTATCGTTAAAAATTTCAAGTCTTTTTTTATATTTTCAGTATGTATTTACAATTTTTTTAATAAAACATCGACATTTCGACCGTTCAACGCTCCCAAACGGCGCAATCAAAGCATTTTCGCTTTGTTCCAAAGGTCAATTTTTTCGGAAATATTAAGGTTCAAAAGCTCTTTCCCCTCTTTAACGGCAAGATTTTCCATTTTTTCAAACCTGTCCGTAAATTTTATATTAGCTCCGAACAACGCCTCCTCGGCGTTAACGCCACACATTCTTGCAAGATTCGCCGCGGCGAAAAGTAAATCTCCAAGTTCTTCAAACAACGCTTCTTTGTTGCCGGAACAAATTTCTTTCCGCACTTCTTCAAGCTCTTCAACGGTTTTTTCAAACGCGCCGTCAACGCTCGAATATTCAAATCCCGCTTTTGCCGCTTTCGAGCTTATTTTCGAAGCCCTCATAAGAGCAGGCAATGCCGCAGATACCGCTTTCAAAGTATCCGCCGCGCTTTTTTGCGATTTTTCCGCTTTTTTTATTTCATCCCAATTTCTGAGAACTTCCGCGGAATCCCTAACCTTAACGTCGGAAAAAATATGCGGGTGCCGCAAAATAAGCTTTTTGCATATTCCGTCCGCCACGTCGTCCAAATTATATTTTCCGTCCTCTTCCGCAATTCTTGCATGAAATACAACTTGCAGCAAACAATCTCCCAGTTCTTCTTTTATAATATCGTCGTTGTCCGAGTCAATCCCCTCAATAACTTCATAAACTTCTTCAATAAAGTTGTTTCTTATGGATTTGTGAGTTTGCTCTCTGTCCCACGGACAACCGCCCGCTCCACGCAAAATTTCCATAATTTCCCGCAAATCTTCAACATCATATTTTTCCTTACCAAGTATCGTTTCCACCGACATTATTTTCACATCCGTTCTTTCCGCGCAAGTCCGCGCCGAATTATTTAATTATTTTAACTTTACAAAGAAAATCGCAAATCTTCTTCCCTTTCGGAAGCATCATAACGTCCTCTCTCGCAAGCCCTTTCATAACGGCAAGCGCAACAACATATATAATCGCCGCAACAACAACCGCGGGAATCAAACAAACAATCGCAGTCATTCTCACGCCGAACAATCCCTGCGTAAGCCTTTGCGCAACTTCAAAAACCGCAAACGCCCCAATTCCGCAAAGAGCTCCCGCAACAAACGGCTTCAAAAAGATTTTCGAAACTTTCGGACGGTATCCCGCATATCTCATCATAAAAACAATATTCATCAAAAATATCGTCAAATGACAAGCCACCGTGCTCAACGAAGCTCCGTTTATTCCCATTCCGGGAACTCGCAAAAGCGCATATTCAACCGCATATTTCACCACAATTCCGCAAAAAGCCGAAACAATGGGCAAATATTCTTTATGCCACGCCTGCAAAACGGAATTTGTTATCGCAATCATAGCAAGGAAGAAAATAGAAACCGAAACAATCGAAAGCGCGCTTTCGCAAACCTCGCTGTTGGTAATTTCAGTGCCGGTAATATATTCCTCGTTAAACAAAGTCCTGATAATCCCCCCCGAAACGCTCGCCATTCCAAACGTGCATGGGAACGCAATAAGCGAAGCCACCCTAAACGAAGAATCAATAACAGAGCTTGCCTTAAGCCTGTCTTTGGATTCATATGCGTCCGCAAGATTGGGAAGCAAACTTATCGCAAGCGGCGTAATAAGCGAAGGCGGCATATCCATCAAAGAAATAACAATCGAAGAAAACGCGCCGTAAAGCGAATTTGCCGTTTCGTTGGCAACCCCCACGGACGTAAGACTCGTAACAATAAGAGTGGTGTCCACAAATCTTGTAAGCCCCGTAACGCACGAACTCACCGCAATCGGAATACAAATAAGCACAAGCTCTTTCAAAATACTGCCGCAACCTCGCACATCTCGTTCGCAAATCTCACCGTCGTCCGCCTCAATGCGAATCATGCGAAAATGATAAACCAGCGCGTAAACAAGACTGAAAACAACCCCCACAGTCACGCCGGAAATTGCAAACGCCGAAGTAATTTCAAGTTCAAAAACCGAAATCAACAGCGAAGACGCCGCAAGTCCAACCGCAAGCTTAAAAACAGCCTCAATAACTTGCGCAACCGCCGAAAGAGTCATATTCTTTTTTCCCTGATAATATCCCCTAAACGTCGAAGAAACGCAAATAAACAGCAACGTCGGAGCAATAGCGTACATACTGTATTTCGATTCGGGAATTTTAATGCTTTCCGCATATGATTCAGCCAACAACAACATCACCGACATTGCCGAAAATCCAACCGCCGTAAACAACGCAAGCGCAACTTTAAGAATTTTTTTGGATTCCGCCGTATTTCCCTTTGCCTGAGCCGAAGATACCATTCTCGAAATAGCAACCGGAATTCCCGCCGTCGAAACAAGATAAATTGTCACATAAAAACTGTAAGCCGCATTAAAATACGCCATTCCCTGCGTGCCAAGCATATTGGTAAGCGGAATTTTATAAATCGCACCGATTACCTTAACAAGCAAATTGGAAATCAGCAAAACCATCGCGCCCACAAGCAAATTCTGACTTTTTCTGTTTGTACTCAAAACCGTTCCTCCCAACTCAATACATTGCCAAACTTATCGGCAATATTCGGCATAAAACCGCTCGACAGCTTCAACGTCAAGCCTTTTGTCGCTTTTTGCAAGATATTCGTAAGGATATTTTTGCTCAAACAACCTCGCAATTTTTTTACGGTCGTCCGAAACAAGCTTTGTAACGGCTCCCGCTCCCGCCGAAAATACCGAATGAAATTCTTCCATCATAATAATGTTATACAAACATTCCCGTCCGCTTTTGGCATATCCCGTGTTTTCCAAATTTCCCACCGTGTTCTTCTGACGGTATATGTAATACGGAAAATACTTTTCCTCCAAAAGCTTTTTTCTCGAATAATCCAGCATATCCCCAACTTTAACGCCGTCTTCCAAAAGCTCATACTTTTTATCCGTTCTAAGCTCCGAAGATTTTTTCAAAGTCAACGAATGAACCGTAATATTTTCAACTCCGCAAGCAATAACTTTGTCCACGCTTTCGCAAAAACTTTCCACACTCTCCGTCGGCAATCCCGCAATAAGGTCCGTGTTCACATCGTCAAACCCCGCAAACCTTGCCATTTCAAGCTTTTCCGAATAATCCGCAAACGTATGCCTGCGCCCCACGTTTCTCAAAACCTCGTCGTTCGCGCTTTGCGTGTTAATGCTTATTCTCGTAACGCCGCCCGCTTTCAAAGCCGCCAACTTGTCATATGTAACCGTGTCGGGACGTCCCGCCTCAAACGTAAATTCGCAAACGCCCGAAGTGTCAAAGTTTGCGTTAATGCAATCCAGCAAACTACCGATTTGCTCTGCGCTCAGCGTCGAAGGCGTCCCACCGCCCACATAAACCGAAAAAAGTTTAAGCCCAAGCCCTTTTGTCACTTTTGCAATATTTTCAATATCTTCCAACAACCTTTCAAGATATTCCGGAATCATTCTCAAAAGCCGTTCCGTGGAATAAGAAACAAACGAACAATAACTGCACCTCGTCGGGCAAAACGGCACCGAAACATACAGACTGAACGATTTTTTCGGAAGCCTGTAAAGAAGCGACCTTTCAAAATTCGCAATGTTCACAAGCGTGTCCGCTTTTTGCGGCAGTGCCAAATAAGCCCCCGTAAAAATATCGGCAACCTCTTTTTCGGAAAATCCTTTCTCCAAATACGAAAGAGCAAGCTTTGCCGGTCTTATCCCCGTAATTATTCCAAAAGGAGGCATAAAACCGTATACTCTCTTTGCGCAGTCGCAAAAAGCCCTGCCCACAACGGTTTTGGCAACGTTAATTCCGTTAGGATATTTTTCAATATCGTTTTCGGTATATTCCGCAAAAACGTCCGCGCCGCCGTCCTCAAGCCTGACAAACGCCGAAATCGCTCCGTCCGTTTTTCTCGCCCGCACAAAAAGCACGGATTTCGAAACGTCGTTTTTTCCAAACACTTCGCACGGGCAATACAAAAGCACAAGCGTCTGCAAATAAAACTCCGTCAATCCGTCAATATTCGATTCAAGCGTTATTTTCAAAACATTCCCTCCGCAAAATTCATCATATGCCGCCTCAATAAATATTATTTCTTTTTAAGCTCGGCGGAATCAATAATCAAAGTTACCGGACCGTTGTTTTCAATTTGAACGTGCATATGCGCACCGAAAACACCCGTTTCAACTCTCAACCCGTGAAGAGTCCTCATTCTTTCAACAAAAGCTTCATAAAGCCTTTCCGCTTCCGCAGGTGCGGCGGCAGAAAAAAATTCAGGTCTGTTTCCATGCGAACAGTTGCCGCAAAGCGTAAAATTGGAAACCACCATAACCGCCGTTTCCGTACCTCGTTCCGCAACCTGCGCCAACGAAAGATTCATCTTGTCGTTTTCGTCCGTAAAAATCCTCAATTTCGCAATTTTGTCGCACAATATTTCCATATCCTTGTCGGTATCGCCGTCCGCAACCCCCAAAAGAATCATAAATCCCACGCCTATTTCGCTCTTTTGCTCGTTGTCAATAATCATTTTGGCATAATTAACCCGCTGTACTATCGCTTTCATAATAAAAAATCCTTTTCATTTATATTTATATTGATTTTAAGAAAACCCTCTCTGAACGTCAATAACGTCGGGAATCCTTTTTATCCTCGCAACCATAGCGTTAATATGCTCCGTGCTTTTTGTTGTAACGGTTATGTTCACAATAATGTTTTCCTTGCCCGACATTCGGGAATTCAACGCGTGAACCGGAACTCTCAATTCTTCAAACAAATCCGTAATGTTGCTTATAACTTTAAGCGAATAATTTGCATAAACCGTAAGCAAAGCTTCAAAGCCCTTGTTTCCCGCCGAGTTTTCCACTGCGCCTCTGGCCCATCTCACGCTAACCCATCTGTCCTTGTCCTCGGGCTTCGCAATTCCCGCAATAGCGTTCGGACAGTCGTATTTGTGAACCGAAACTCCGAATCCTCTTGTCACAAACCCAATAATTCTGTCGCCCGGAAGCGGATTGCAACATTTCGCAAACCGCACCTGACAGTTGTCAATGCTGTCCACAATAACGCTCTGCGACGCTCCAAGTTCTTTTTCTCTTTGCCTGTTTTTTTCGGCATTTTTAATCTTTTCAAGGTTTCTGTCTTCAATAGCCTTTTGCTGAGCTTCCGAAATTTCCGGTTTAACAACTCTGTCGAATTCGTCCTTAAGCCGCCCCTCATATTTCGTTGCGGATATGCCGCCGTAGCCTATGTTGTTAAAAAAATCGTCAACGGTAAAAACGCCGATTCTCTTTGCAACGTTCGCAACAATTTCGTTTCTTTGCTGTTCGCTGAAAACTCTGCCGAATCGTTTTAATATACGATCCACTTCCGTTTTTCCAAGCAAAATGTTTTCGTCACGTTTTTCACGCTTAAACCATTGACGGATTTTGTTTTTAGCCTCCGCCGTCTTAACAATTTTAAGCCAATCTCTGCTCGGTCCTTTGGAAGCGGAAGAAGTAATAACGTCAACAATTTGCCCGGTTTCCAAAACCGTGTCAATGGTAACAATCATACCGTTCACTTTCGCGCCGATCATCGAATTTCCCACGGCGGAATGTATGTTATAAGCAAAATCAATCGGAGTTGCTCCCGCGGGAAGATTAACCACATCGCCCTTCGGCGTAAAAACAAATGTCTCGCCCTCAAACAAATCAATTTTCAAAGGACGCAAAAATTCATCGGTATCTCCGGTTTCGTCGCCGGTTTCCAAAAGCGTCCTAATCCAACGTAATTTCTGCGCAATGTTTTCCTTATCGCTGTCGCCCGATTTATATTTCCAGTGCGCCGCCAAACCGTATTCCGCAATCTCGTGCATTTTTTTGGTTCTTATTTGCACTTCAAACGGAATTCCGTGCTTGCTCATAACCGTCGTGTGCAACGAACGGTAAAGATTCGGCTTCGGATTGGAAATATAATCCTTAAATCTTCCGGGAATAAGTCTGAAATTTTCGTGTATTATTCCCAAAACCGTATAACAGTCAAGCTCCGTGTCCACAATAATGCGCATAGCGTAAAAATCGTAAATTTGGTCAAAGCTCTTGTTTTGATTATACATTTTTTTATAAATGGAATAAATCGACTTAACACGCCCGGAAATTTCAAATTTAATGTTATTCTTAAGCAGCTGTTCCACCACCTGCGATTGAGCGTTTTCCAAAAAATTCTTGTTTTCGCCGTAACGGTGCTCAATATCGTTTTGAACCTCGTCATACCCAATCGGGTCCAAATATTTCAAGGACAAATTTTCAAGCTCCGCCTTAAATTTTCTAACGCCCAGCCTGTGCGCAAGAGGCGCATAAACGTGCATGGTTTCAAGCGCAATAAGCCTTTGTTTCGGCTCGGATTTTGCGGAAAGCGTCCTCATGTTGTGCAATCTGTCGCACAGCTTAATAAAAATAACTCTTATATCTTTCGACATGGCAAGAAACATCTTTCGCAAGTTTTCAATGCTCTCGTCCTCTTTTTCCTCAAACTGAATTCCCGTAAGCTTTGTAAGCCCCTCCACAAGCTCCAAAACTTCCAAACCGAAATTTTTTCTTATATATTCAACGTCAACCTTGTCTTCGCAATCCTCCAAAGTATCGTGCAACAAAGCGGCGCACACGGAATCGCTGTCCATACCAAGTTGAGCGGTCAAAACAGCAACCGCAACCGGGTGACTGATATAAGGTTCACCGGATTTTCGCATTTGTCCGTCATGCATAAGCACGGCATAGTCATATGCTTTTTTAATTTTTTCAAGGTCGTAATTACGGTTCATAATGCCAAGACCTTCCGACAATTGTTCAAAATAATCCATACATCACACCACCTAAATATTCTTAATTATTTTTCCACGAAAAAATACGCATTTTTCAGAAGTATCGCTATTATAAATATCACTACTATAAATATCGCTTTTACAAATTATCATTCTTCCAATTTATCTTTCTTCCAATGCGTTAACAACAAAACCGCGCAAACAAAATCTTCGTCATTTTAAGCGCAAGCTCAAAACGGCAATTTCCGCAGACCAACCGCTACAAAACTCTCCGAATCTTTGCATTTGTACACCGTCCCCAAAGCAAAACACAATTATATGCTCCAAACTGTTACAAAAGCGTTTTTTTCTATATAATTACAGCCGTTCGTTCCATACTAACTTCAACGTTTTTTGCTTTTTCGGCAAAAGCACCTTTCTTCCAAAAGTATTATGCACAAACCCGAACACGCAAACTCTCCGTCGTTTTCAAGCCATACTTTCAAAGCAACAACACTCGCATAATCACCGCTACAAAACTCTCCGAATCTTTACATTTGTACGTCATACCTAAACAAAATACACTTATATGCTCCAAACTGTTACAAAAGCGTTTTTTCTTTATAATTACAGCCGTTCCATACTAAACTTCAACGTTTTTTGCTTTTTCGGCAAAAGAACCTTTCTTCCAAAGTATTATACACAAAACCCGAACACGCAAACTCTCCGTCGTTTTCAAACCATACTTTCAAAGCAACAACACACGCTACAACGCTCTCCAAATCTTTGCATTTGTACGTCGCACCCAAGCAAAACATACTCATATGCTCCAAACTGTTACAAAAGCATATTTTAACTTATAATTCAGCCGCTAATTCAACGTTTTTGCTCTCTCGGCAAAACGGTCACATAAAATAATAACATCTGTACGACTGCCCCTAACTTCATTCACCAAAAAAAGTAAACCGAAAACTTTTCACCGCACACATTTTTTCAACAGTCAAAGCATTTTTCTATGCATTTTTTATTTTTTTCAATGCATAATCACGTTTCATACCGCTAAACGCTTCCACAAAATCCATATATCGCACCGCCTAAATATTCCGGTAACTTAACCGATTATTTTTTCAAAGTATCATTCTTCTTATTAACCAATATTTCTTGCGCGCAAAAGCAATTCGCAGTTTTCCAAGTCAACCTTTCCGTCAATTTTCAAAAGCTGTATTTTCACATTCAAATAGTCCTTTTTGGTTAATTTAACAAGTCCTGCACTTTCAAAAATTTCAATAATCGCAATAAACGACGAAACTTCAATTTCAACTCCCGCATTAATCAACATATCACGCCAAAGAATATAAAGATTCGCAAATTCTTCAAGACCGCCGCAACTTTCAAGCTTCAATAAATACCTATAAACTCGCCTGAAAACGTTAATATCCGGCACAAGTTGCGGATATTTTCCCAAAAGAATTTCATCAACTTTAACAGCGTTTTCGGCATATTTCAATTCATCTTCGTCGCAAAAGCAAACTTCACGGATAATTGCCTGCGGATTTTTCACTCCTCTAAACTCGTTCAAATCAAGATTAAACGCAAAATCCGCCTTTCCCGAATCCGGCACAAAAAAGCTTTTCGGCGAAAACCCGAACAATAAGCCGTCAAATTCGCAACCGTCCTTACAAAGGCAAAGCTTTATATGCTTGTTCTGTCCAAGCGGAATCACGGACTTGATTTCAACGTCTTTCATACAAAACAGCGGCACGGGATTCGCCGTTCCGCACGGTTCAAGCCGAGCAATTTCTTCGCACAGCGAAACAGATATGTCTTTTCCGTCAAGCTCGGCGTCAATTTCAACAAAATTCAACATTACATTGTCGTCAAGCCGTTCGCGTGCGTAATCGTTAATTCTTTTCTTAAACTCCGGTATTTTATTAACGTCCAGGGTAAGTCCCGCAGCCAGCTCATGCCCTCCGTGTTTAATAAGAATGTCTGCGCAACTGTGTATGGCTTCATTAATGTTAAAGCCCTTAACGCTCCTGGCGGATCCCTTGCCAATACCGTTTTCGCAACATATGAACACTGTCGGAACACTGTATTTTTCCGTTATTCTCGAAGCGACTATACCGACAACGCCATGATGCCACTTTTCGGAAGAAAGCACAATAATCTTATCCTTTTCAAAATTATGCTCCGATTCAATAATCGCAACGGCTTCCTCCAATATTCGGTTTTCGGTTATCTGACGTTCCCTGTTTTTTTCACAAAGTTCAATCGCAATGTTTTTGCAAACGGCAACATCTTCCGTAATCAACAACTCAACAGCTTTTTTCACATTACCGATTCTGCCGGCGGCATTAAGTCTCGGCGCAATCGTATATCCCACGGTTGAAGAGCTCACTCTCCTTTCGGGAGTTTTTCCCCGTTCCTGCGCAATAAAATGCAATAAAACGGCAATTCCCGGATTACAGCATTTTTCAAGACACATAAGCCCTCTTAGAACCATTCTTCGGTTTTCGTCCTTAAGCGGCATAACATCGGAAACCGTTCCAAGCGCCACAAGCCCGACGTATTTATTAATGAATACGTCATTCGCTTTTTCGCCTTCAAGCGCACAAATCAACTTAAAGGCAACGCCAACCCCCGCAAGAAAATCAATAGGATAAGCATTATCAGCTCTTTTGGGATTAACAACAGCGCAACAATCGGGCAATTCCGAAAGACATTCGTGGTGATCCGTTATCACAACGTCCATATTCAATTTTTCGGCATACGCCGTTTCGTTGTTGGCGGTTATGCCGTTATCCACCGTGATAATAAGACTAACGCCGCTTTTAGCAAGTTTTTCGACTGCCGCACAGTTCATTCCGTACCCTTCGGTAAGGCGTTCCGGTATGTAATATATCACGTTTCCGCCCTTGGATTTTAAGTAACCGTACATCAATGCCGTCGCGGTAATACCGTCGACATCGTAATCGCCGTAAATGCATATTTTTTCTCCGTTATCCAACGCGGTGCGTATACGGTTGCAAGCCTTTTCCATATCTTGCAACAAAAAAGGGTCATAAAGCCTTAACCCGCTTTTGTCCAAAAAATCGTCAACCGTCTTTTGTTCGCTTATTTCTCTTTTCAAAAGAATTTTTGCAAAAACGTCCGATATTCCGTATTTTTCGCACATTTCTTCAACAACGGCAGAATCATAATTTTCAATATTCCATTTCTTTTTACCGCAAAACAAGTTCATTATAATTATTCTCCGTGTAAACCCTTTATTTGTTTGTTACAGTCGTTATATTAACGCTGATTTTATTCTTTAAAAATTCGTTTATTCCGAAAAACAACCCGAAAAACGAAATAAAAAAAATTGCTGCCGCAATTATTGGCGTAGCGGCACTGTCAGCAAATAAGCTTTTGGCAACGGCATAACCGATAAAAGTAATAATCAATGGAAGAACAAAAACGCAAAAAGCGATTATAAGCGTTTTTAACGAATCGGAAGTAATAATCACATTATCCCCTATTTCCGCATTGCACAAATTATTTGCAACAACAGTTACTTTTTGAGTTTTTCCGCATCCCATCATAACGCCTGTTTCACACGCACTTTTGTTATGACATCCGCTGCAAGCCGATTCACGTAAAAACTCAACGGTAGCAAGTTTTCCGTTAACAGATATTACAGTTCCTTTTTGCTCCATATTTTTTCCTTTCCGACGCACTCGACAACAGCATTATGCGCCGATTAAATTATCCGAATAACAAACTTAGAATATCGTTGCATTATTAAAACCGTTCGTTAAGAAACGCAAGCGCACTTCGGATTCCGTCTACGGCGGCACTTGTAATTCCTCCGGCATATCCCGCCCCTTCGCCGCAAGTATATATGCAACGGCTCCCCAAAGCTTTTCGGTCTTCGCCTCGAGGTAACTTCACCGGAGACGACGTTCTGGTTTCGGGAGCTGTTAAAACCGCATCGTTAACCGAAAAACCTTTTATTTTGGTTTCAAAATTGCAAATTCCGAGTTTAAGCGTATCTGTAATAAAACTTGGAAATATGCCGTTAAACTTAACAACATTTGTTTTGCCCGTATAAGTCGGAACAATACTGTTCGGAACACCGTTGTTTTTTTCCAATAATCCGCCGACCGTTTGAATCGGCGCACTTCCGTTTGCTCCGGCAACCTTATATGCCGTTCTTTCGATATTTTCCTGAAATTCGATTGCCGCAAAAGGATTATTACCGAAATCGTCGGTTGACACCGAAACCGCAACGGCACTGTTCGCGTTAATTCCGTTTCTTGAACTGTTACTCATTCCGTTTGTAACTATGGTTTCGTTTTCGCTCGCGCTTGCAACAACCGTTCCTCCCGGACACATACAAAAAGTATATACTGCGCGTTGGTTAAATCTTGCCGACAATCCGTACTCGCCGTGCGGCAAAGCGGGATGTCCCGCAAAATCGCCGTAGAGAGAATTATCTATATCCTGTTGAAGGTGTTCTATTCTTACTCCCACCGAAAACGGTTTTGCGCAAATTTTTATTCCGGAATCATAAAGCATTTTAAAACTGTCTCGCGCACTGTGCCCTATTGCTATGAACAGTGCGTCAGTGCAATAATATGCTTCGCCACC
>CAZJCI010000027.1:0-15198 GCA_964544455.1 uncultured Oscillospiraceae bacterium | reverse complement strand
TAACGGAAGGTAAATGAATAATGTCAGAAACAAAAAAGAAAAAAGAATACGGCGATCAAAGTATAATGTCGTTAAAAGGTCCCGACCAGGTGCGAAAACGACCAGGAGTTATTTTCGGTTCGGACGGACTTGAAGGTTGTCAACATTCTTTTTTCGAAATTCTTTCGAATTCAATAGATGAAGCACGTGAAGGTTACGGAAACAGAATAAATATTACGGTTATGCGAGATATGACTATTACCGTGGAGGATTTCGGACGAGGAGTTCCGTTGGATTGGAACGAAGGAGAGCAAAAATACAATTGGGAACTTGTTTATTGCACAATGTATGCGGGCGGTAAATATAACAACGACGACGGTGAAGCATACGAATATTCCTTGGGATTGAACGGTTTGGGTGCGTGCGCAACTCAATTTTCTTCCGAATTTATGACGGTTACAAGTTATACAAAAAAAGCCAAATATGAAATTAAGTTTGAAAAAGGGTTTCCGGTAAGCGAACTTATAAAAACCGAGCCGTTAAAAAAAAGAACCGGCACCGTTACAACGTGGAAACCTGATTTGGAAGTTTTTACGGATATTCGCATTTCGGAAAGCTATATTGCGGAAGTACTTAAAAAGCAGGCAATAGTAAATCCGAATCTTACGTTAAATTTAAAATACGAACAGTCGGACGGCAGTTTTAACGAGTATTCTTATTTTTACGAAAAAGGTATTGAAGATTATGTTGAAGAACTTATAAGTTCTCCGGAAAACGTAAAAATTCCGGATATAACAAGCGGCGGTTCGGATACCGATGAAGAAGATGAAAAAACGGTTGATGATTTTAACGCCGAAGAAAATTCCGAACTTGATGAATCGCATAAAATTTACGCTATCACAAAACCGCATTACATTTCGTGCGAACGCCAGGGCAGAGACCGTGACGATAAAGACGATTATAAATTGAAAATAGAAGCTGTGTTTTGTTTTTCAAATCAGGTAAACGTTATTGAATATTACCATAACTCGTCTTGGTTGGAACACGGAGGTTCACCCGATAA
The DNA here is from genome assembly GCA_964544455.1 of uncultured Oscillospiraceae bacterium. Classification (GTDB taxonomy): domain Bacteria; phylum Bacillota; class Clostridia; order Oscillospirales; family CAG-382; genus SIG622. The sequence goes on along the minus strand of CAZJCI010000027.1, from coordinate 14,156 downwards.
GGCAACACGGAGCGCGTTTGTTCGGGCGATTGATAAATATTTGAAAGGCGCGAACAAATATGCGAAAAACGAATCCAAAATATCCTTTCAGGATATAGAAGAATCGCTTGTGTTTGTTGTGAATTCGCATTCCACTCGCACATCATATGAAAATCAAACAAAAAAAGCCATAACCAACACTTTCATAACGGAGGCGATGACGGAATTTTTCGCTCACTCTTTGGAAGTTTATTTTACCGAAAATCCAAAAGAAGCCGAAAAAATAGGCGCACAAATTCTTATTAATAAACGTAGCCGTGAAAATGTTGAAAAAGCGAGAATAGATATAAAGAAAAAATTGACCGGCGGAAATTTGGGCATTGGCGACAGAGTTGAAAAATTTGTTAATTGCCGTTCCAAAGACGCCGAAAAAAAAGAACTTTATATTGTTGAGGGCGATTCCGCAATGACGTCCGTAAAGCACGCAAGAGACCCCGAATTTCAGGCAATAATGCCGGTGCGAGGTAAAACTCTTAACTGTATGAAAAGCGGATATGATAAAATTTTTGCAAGTAAAATAATCGTCGATCTTTTAAAAGTGATTGGTTGCGGAGTTGAAATTAAGGCAAAAGGAAATAAAAATCTTTCGCAATTCGACATTTCAAGTTTGCGTTGGAATAAAATAATAATTTGTACCGACGCGGACGAAGACGGATATCAAATAAGAACTTTAATTCTTACGATGTTTTACCGATTGCTTCCAACGCTCATAGAACTTGGAAAGGTATATATTGCCGAATCACCGCTTTATGAAATAAAATATAAAGGCAAGAGCAGTTTTGCGTACAACGAAAACGAAAAAAATGAAATTTTGGAAAAATTGGGCGATGTGAAATATGAAATTCAACGTTCAAAAGGACTTGGCGAAAACGACGAGGATATGATGGCGTTTACAACGATGGCTCCCGCAACAAGACGGCTTATAAAAATAATGCCCGATGACGAGGCGGCAACCTTGCGTATGTTCGAAACTCTTTTGGGGGACGACATTATATCGAGAAAAGAATTTATTTCTACGCATGGCGCTCAATACATTGAGCTTGCGGATATTTAAAATACGAAAATATAGGGATGTTAATATGTGGAAATCCGATTTATGGAAAGATTATGAACTTATAGACGCTTCGGACGGCGAACGGCTTGAAAGGTGGGGAAACGTGATTTTGGTACGTCCCGACCCACAGGTAATTTGGAAAAACCAACGGAAAAGCAAACTTTGGAATAATTATGATGCAAAATATATCCGTTCTTCCAAAGGCGGCGGCTTTTGGAAAACGGTTAATCTTTCCGAAAGCGATTCAGACGATGGATGGACTATTGCTAAACAGGATTTGGGACTTGTTTTTAAAATAAAACCCACGGGTTTTAAGCACACGGGGGTTTTTCCCGAACAAGCCGTAAATTGGGAATGGATGGATAAAAAAATAAGAAACGCAAATAAGGAAGTTTCCGTTATAAATCTTTTTGCTTATACCGGAGGCGCAACCGTTGCTTGCGCCAAAGCCGGAGCGTCAGTGTGTCATGTTGACGCCTCAAAGGGAATTGTTGCATGGGCAAAGGAAAACGCCGCTCTTTCCGGACTTTCGGCGGCACCGATACGCTATATTGTCGATGATTGCAAAAAGTTTCTTGAACGCGAAATTCGTCGCGGGCATAAATATGACGCATTGATTATGGATCCCCCTTCTTACGGAAGAGGTCCGGGAGGCGAAATATGGAAACTTGAAGACGGTATTTGCGAACTATTGTCGCTTGCAGTGCAGGTTGTTTCGGAAAAACCGTTGTTTATGCTGATTAATTCATATACAACGGGGCTTTCGGCGTCAACCGTGGGCTATCTTTTAAGTCTTTATACCAAACAATTCGGCGGTAAAGTTACTGCGGACGAAATAGGTATTCCCGTAACGCAAAGCGGAATGGTTTTACCGGCTGGTGCTTCGGCGCGATGGGAAAATGACTGATTTTTTTGTTCTTGCGTAAACAATATGGGAGGATAAGCTTGAGTATAATATTAAAAACGGAAGATTTGAAATTTGCGTATCCCGTTGACGAAAATAACTGTCGCGAGGTTTTGCACGGACTGAATTTGGAAATAGAAAAAGGAACTTTTACCGCCGTTATTGGGCATAACGGCTCCGGAAAATCAACGCTTGCAAAGTTACTTTGCGGTATGTTGACGCCGACATCAGGAAAAGTTATGTGCGAATGTTCCGGAAAAATGCTTTCCACGGACGACGAAAAAAATTTTTTTGAAATACGGAAAAATTTCGGTATGGTATTTCAAAATCCGGATAATCAGCTTGTTGCTACGGTTGTCGAAGAAGACGTTGCATTTGCGCCTGAAAATATGGGAACAGAGCCTTGCGAAATAAGAAAGCGGGTTGATGAAGCTTTGGCGATTGTCGGACTTTCGGAATATGCGCTTCACGATACGCATAAACTTTCGGGCGGTCAAAAACAAAGAGTTGCCATTGCGGGAATTCTTGCAATGTTGCCGGAATGTATTATTTTTGATGAATCCACGGCAATGCTTGATCCTCACGGCAGAGAAGAAATAATTTCGACTATAAAAAGACTTCAAAAAGAAAACGGAATTACCGTAATTTTAATTACTCATTATATGAACGAAGCGGCACAGGCGGATAGAATAATAGTTGTTGACGGCGGAAAAATTATTTCCGACGGGACGCCTCGGGAAGTTTTTGAAAAAGACGATTTGCTTTATAAAGCCGGTTTGGAAGCTCCGCAAAGTTCAAATCTTGTGAAAAGACTTCAAAATGCCGGTGCCGATATAAAAGGAACGGTACTTAATGCCGACGAAGCGGCTTTGGCAATCGCAAAAGCACTTAAAAAATAATTTTGCTTTCTGAATGATGTTTTATACGGAGAACTATGCTTGAATTTAAAAATGTAACTTATATTTACGGCGCAAATACGCCTTTTGAAAAAAAAGCGTTGGATAATGTTTCGTTTACCGTTGAAAAAGGTAAAGTGACCGGCATAATCGGTCATTCCGGTAGCGGAAAATCAACTCTTGCACAGCTTATGAACGCTCTTTATAAGCCTGCAAGCGGTGTTGTTATGCTTAACGGAAACGATATTAACAAAGACGCAAAAGCTTCTCGTGAAGCAAGGTTTAAGGTGGGGCTTGTATTTCAATATCCGGAATATCAGCTTTTCGAAGAAACGGTTGAAGCTGATATTGCATACGGTCCCAAGAATATGGGGCTTTCCGAATCGGAAGTGAGAGAAAGAGTGTTGTATTCCGCAAAATTTACCGGGCTTTCGGAAGAAATGTTGGCTCGTTCTCCGTTTGAGCTTTCGGGCGGGCAAAAAAGGCGTTGCGCAATTGCGGGCGTTATTGCTATGGATCCCGAAATATTGGTGTTGGACGAACCGGCGGCAGGGCTTGACCCTCGAGGCAGAAGCGAAATTTTGGGCGGGCTTATGGAATACAGAAGAAGAAGAGGCAACAGTCTTGTTGTGATTTCTCACAGTATGGAAGATATTGCGGAATATTCCGATAATATAATAGCTATGTCCGCAGGAAAAATTCTTGCCGACGGTACTCCCGGCGAAGTTTTTTCAAAATATGAGCTTTTAACTCAGTCCGGACTTGCTCTTCCGGAAATTACAGACGTTATGCATAAATTAAAGGTCGGCGGCGCCGATGTTAATTCTGCGCTTTATACTGTGGATGAAGCTTTTGACGAGTTGCTGCCCAAAACGGTAAAAATAAAATAAATCTTCCTAAAGCAAGAAAGGATAAGGCTATCAGGTAATGTTAAAAGATGTTACACTCGGACAATTTTTTCCGGGAAATTCGCTTTTACACAGAATTGACCCAAGAATAAAAATTATATCCGTGATATTGTTTATTGCGGCTGTTTTTTCGGCTTCAAGCGCACTTTCGTATGCTCTGCTTGTTTTCGTGCTTGCAACGATGGTTGGAATTTCCGGAATAAGCATATCTACGGTTGCAAAAAGTATAAAGCCGTTGTTGATAATAATAATTTTTACGGCAATAACCAACATTTTTTGGACAACGGGCGACAATATGATTTGGAAGTGGGGGAAAATAACGATATATGCCGAAGGTATAAGAACTGCGGTTCTTATGATAATCAGACTTGTTACGCTTATAACGGGAACGTTTGTTTTGCTTACGTATACAACTTCTCCTATGGCGTTGACGGACGCAATCGAAAGGTTGACTTCGCCGCTTCAAAAAATCGGCGTGCCCACTCACGAATTTGCAATGATGATGACAATAGCTTTGCGCTTTATTCCTACTCTTATTGAGGAAACGGACAAAATTATAAGCGCACAAAAATCAAGAGGAGCGGACTTTGAAACCGGTAGTTTGATAAAGCGTGCAAAAGCAATTGTTCCGATTCTCATACCGTTGTTTATTTCCGCTTTCAGGCGTGCGGACGAACTTGCCGCGGCAATGGAATGCAGACTTTATCACGGCGGAGAGGGCAGAACAAAAATGAAAGTTTTAAAACTTAAATTTTCGGATTTTGCATTTACGGTTTTTTTTGTATTGATAATTATTGCGGTAATATTGATAAACATATTTTTATATGTATAACGGAGATTTTTATGAAATATATTGACCTTTCTCACACTATGAGAACGGGAATGACGGTGTACCCGGGAACTCAAAATGCAAAGCTTGCTTTTTCAAGCACATTGGAAAACGACGGATTTTGCGAAACGCTGTTATAATTTTGTTCGCATACCGGAACTCACGTCGACGCTCCGACGCACCTTTTGAAATGCAAAAAATCTTTGGAAAAATTCGAATTATCGGCTTTTTGCGGAACGGCGCTGACAATAGACTGTACCGACATCGAAAAAAACGGAAAAATAAAAAATGAAAGGCTTATTGCCGATTTGGAAAAATTCAACAAAGCGGAATTTATTATTCTTAAAACCGGTTGGGAAAGATTTTGGAACGATAAATCATACTTTGAAAATTATCCGTGTTTGGATAAAGAGGCGGCGGAATTTATTGTAAAATGCGGTAAGAAAGGCGTATGTGTTGATACCGCAAGTGTGGATTACGTCGGAGGTTCGCTTGATATACACAAAATTCTTTTGAAAAACGAAAATACAGTTATAATAGAAAATTTGTGTAATCTTAATTCAATTCCAAACGATGAGTATGAATTTTTTGCAATTCCGTTAAAATTTGAAAATTCGGACGGAGCTCCCGCAAGAGCTTTTTGCCGAATTGAGTGAAATATTATGAACGGTAACGAGAATAACAAAAAAATTGCGCTTACGCTTATGTATGACGGAAGTGATTTTTGCGGTTGGCAGGTACAAAAAAATTCAAGAAGTGTGCAAGAGGCTGTGCAGGATTCGCTCGAACGTATTATCGGCATAAGACCTAACGTTTCGGGATGTTCCAGAACCGATTCGGGAGTACATGCAAATATGTATGTTTGTCATATTGAAGCGGAAAATGTGCATATTTCTCCGAAATCGTTGATGCGTGCGTTTAACGCAAATGTTAAAGGCAAGCTTTCATGCGTTGACGCCGAATATAAACCGTCGGATTTTCATGCAAGATATTCGTGTATCGGTAAGGAATACGTTTACAAGATATGGAATGCAAATTATAAAAATCCTTTTCTTGAAAATTATTCAATGTATGTTCCGTACCATATTGACGAAACGTCTTTGGAGTTTGTTGGAAAAGAATTTGAAGGCGAACACGATTTTTGCGCATTTATGTCACAAGGTTCAAAGATAACCGAAAATACAGTTAGAAACGTTGCGTATTTTCGAACCGAAAGAAACAAAGAATTACTTGAAATATATGTGCGCGCAAACGGATTTCTTTATAATATGGTAAGAATTATGGTCGGAACATATTTGGACGCAGCGCGCGGCAAGCTGAAACCCGGAGATATTTCTTTAATTTTAAACCGTAAACAAAGAAAATTTGCCGGCGATACCGCACAGGCGCAGGGATTGTTTTTAAACAAGGTTTTTTATTGAAATATTTCGATTTATTTGTTTGCTTGGAGGTGATTGGGTGGAATATAAAACAACCGAAGCCGAATATTACAGAAAAACCGCAAGAATATTGCATAACTTAAGATATGCGGTGTTGTTGTTACTGCTTATTACGGTTGTTGTGGGATTTACAAGCTTTAAAAAAGAATTGACGTATGAAAATTTCAGATATATTATGAGATATGTCGATTTTAATATCGGTGCGGATTATTCGGATAAAAGCGTGTTGAATTATGCGGCGGACGAAGAATCAATATACGGATATATTAAAGGCGACCTTGCAATATTATCATCCAAAGGCTTCAGAACATATGATTTTTCCGGTTCCGAACTTTTATATGAAAAAAAAACATACCCAAATCCGTGTATGAAAACCGCCGGAAAATATGCGCTTTGTTATGACGCGGCGGGAACGGAACTTTCTCTTTATAATTCATATTCAAACGTTGTATCGAAAAAATTCGAATACGGTATTAAAGACGCGGCTGTTCGTTCCGACGGAAGTTATGCGGTTGCCACGTCGGGAAAATATCTTCGTTCAAAAGTTACGGTTTTTGAAGAAGACGGAGAATTTTCATATGAAAGCCGAGACAAAGAAGTGATTGCCGTTTCGTTGCCGGAAAATTCCGAATATGTCAACTTTATTGCGCTTACCGTTGAAAACGGAGATTTTAACTTTATATTGACAACATATAATACAAGAAAAAAAGAACCTATTTTGGAAAAAAAGTATGTTGGAGAATTTCCGCTTAAATTGTATTCCGATGAAAATGTTATTTGCGTTTTAACCGATAAAGCGTTGCATTTTACGGATTATGACGGTAATACGCTTAAAAGCTATGATGTGGACACGGAAAAGCTTTCGGGGTTTTATCAAAGTGGTGATTATATTGCTTTGACATATACCAAAAGCGTTACCGGAAACAGTACCGTTAAAATTTACGATAAAAAGGCACGTCAAGTAAGTACAGATGATTTTGAAAACAACATTATAGATTTTTCAGTATTTGACGATAAAATATACGTTTTGGAAAACGGAAAACTCCATATAATGACCGTTGAAAACAATGAAAATTCCGTTGATGTGAAAAGTTTCGAAGTTGCGGAAATCGGTAGCGAATACACCGACGTTTTTGCAATCGGCAAAGACGAATATATTATTGCATCGCGTTTCGGCGCAACAAAAATAAGCGGTTGAACAGTACGCGGAAAGGATAACTATGAGTGTAACTCTTGATATTATTATTGCGGCAATAATTGTTATTACGGTTTTTTCAACAACAAAAAAGGGATTTATTAAGGCAATTTTCGGTATGTTGCGCTTTATTGTTTCCGTAATATGCGCGCTCTTTTTTAAAAATACCGTTGCGGAAGCGATAATGCAAACTCCGCTTTATAAGGATTTGCTGAAAAAAGCGTCAATGCGAATTACCGAAACCATAAACGAAGCTCTTATGGGAGTTGCCGATAATATTGCCGACGGTTTTAATGCAAATAATTCGGGAATTTCAAAGCTTATATATTCTTTTTGCGAAAATTCCGACGAGCTTTGGAATAATATTTCAAACGCATATAAAAGCGGAACTGATGAAGTTTTTAAAGCAGTATCGGAAAATATTGTTGTTCCAGCATTTGAAAGTATTGTTAGAATAATAGCTTTTTTGTTTATTTTTATTGCCGTATATGCTGTTTTATCCGTTGCAAAGAAAATTTTAAGCAAAGTTTTCGAACTTCCGATTTTGCGCACAGTGAATTTGGCGGGCGGATTTACCGTCGGCGTTATTTGCGCAGTGCTATATTCATCGTTGTTTGTGGCGATAGCAAACCCGTTTATAACAAAATCGGAAGTTTTCGGAATGGATTTTAATTCGGATGTTTGTAAAGATACGATTTTATATTCGTTTTTTGAAGAGAATAATATATTTAAAAATATAATTAATTAACACAATTCAATCAGGTTTGACGAAAGGAGTACTCTTAACGCACCGGCGTTGGGAGAATTAGAGTTTTATTAATGGCAAAAATGAGATATTGCACAAGGTGTAAAAAAAGGATAGCTGTGGTTTTTATGCAAAAGCTTGAAGAAAACGGCAACGCAACGCAAGAAGGGTATTGCATAAAATGCGCAAAAGAATTGGGGCTGAAGCCGATAAACGATTTTTTTGATAAAATGGGCTTGGATGAAGAAGAACTTGAAGCAATGGACGAAGAAATGACGAATATGATGGAAAACGGCGATTTTCCGCTTATGCCCGGAACCGACGATTCTGATGACGAAGATGATGAAAATGACGACGAATCTTCGGGAAGAGCTCCGTCCATAAACTTAGGTTCGATTTTCGGCGGCGCAAAAAATAAATCCGAAACTTCAAACGAACAGGAAACAACGGAAGAAGACGAAAAAGACGGTAAAAAAGATAAAAAGAAAAAGAAAAAAGGACGTAAAAATTTAGAAGCTTTTTGCACGAATTTGACCGAAAAAGCAAAGAACGGTGAAATAGATAAGGTAATAGGCAGAACACGGGAACTTGAAAGAATTCTGCAAATACTTTGCAGAAGGCAAAAAAACAATCCTTGTCTTATCGGAGAACCCGGCGTTGGAAAAACCGCCGTTGCCGAAGCTCTTGCGCTGAAAATTGCACAGGGTGATGTTCCGCAAAAATTGCGCGACAAAGAAGTTTATCTTGTGGATATGACAAGCGTGGTTGCGGGAACTCAATTCAGAGGTCAGTTTGAAAACAGAATGAAAGGGCTTATAGAAGAAGTAAAAAAGTTTGGCAATATTATTCTTGTTATTGATGAAATTCATTCGATTGTTTCCGCAGGAAATGCGGAAGGCGGAATGAACGCCGGAAATATTTTAAAGCCTGCGCTTTCAAGAGGCGAAATTCAGGTTATAGGTGCAACAACGCTTGCCGAATACAGAAAATATATCGAAAAAGACGCGGCTTTGGAAAGAAGATTTCAACCGGTAATGATAAACGAGCCCTCAATTAAGGATACTGTAAAAATTTTGGAAGGAATAAAATCATATTACGAAGATTTTCATAAAGTTAAAATTCCCGCTGAAACGGTTGAAAAGGCGGTATTATATTCCGAACGCTATATAACCGACAGATTTCTTCCGGATAAGGCAATAGACCTTATAGACGAAGCTGCCGCATATCTTTCCATTAACGATATAAGCATAGAAAAATGCGCGGAACTTGCAAAGGAAATGGAGGATATTCGTTTAAAACGAGAAAGTATCGAAACGGCAGTTGACGGAGCGGACGAAATAGAAACATATAAGCAACTTGCCGAACTGAAATCGCGCGAGCTTGAAGCTTCCAAAGAATATGAAAAATTTAAATCCGCCGCCGAAAACGTAACGCTTCTTCCGGAACATCTTTCACATTGCATAGAAATTTGGACGGGAATACCCGCAAGCAGTATTAACGAAAGCGAATTTATAAGAATAGATAAACTTGAAGAAAGACTTAAAAAAAGAATTATAGGTCAAGACCATGCCGTAAGCATGGTTGCAAAAGCAATAAAACGTTCGCGTGCCGGAATTGCCGCAAAAAGAAAACCTTGCTCGTTTATATTTGCCGGACCTACCGGCGTTGGAAAAACAGAACTTGTCAAAACCATAGCAAACGATTTGTTCGATTCTCCGGAAGCGCTTATAAGACTTGATATGTCCGAATTTATGGAAAAACACGCCGTTTCAAGAATTATCGGAGCTCCTCCCGGATATGTTGGATATGATGAAGCCGGACAACTTACGGAAAAAATTCGCAGACGTCCGTACAGCGTAGTGCTTTTCGATGAAATAGAAAAGGCTCACCCGGATGTAATGAACATTCTTCTTCAAATTCTTGATGACGGAAAAATAACCGATGCCCAAGGAAGAGAAGTTAATTTTGAAAATGCAATGCTTGTTCTTACAACAAATGCGGGTTCGAGTACGGGAATGAACTCAATCGGTTTTTCCGAAAAAGAGGGAAGTATTGCGGAAAACAGAATAATGAACGCGCTTTCGGAGTTTTTAAGACCTGAATTTATCAACAGAATAGATGAAATTGTTGTGTTTAATCAACTAAAAAAGCAGGATTTTTGCCAAATTGCGGAAATTATGCTTGGCGATTTAAAGCAATCGCTTGCGGAAAAAAATATTGCGTTCGAATACAGCGATTCGGCGGTGGAATATATTGCCGAAAAATCGTACAGCCGCAAATTCGGCGCAAGAAATTTACGCCGCTATATACAAAACGAAATTGAAGATAAAGCTGCGGAGATAATCATATCGAAATATGACGCAAAAATTCGCGGTATTTATGTGACATTTGAAAACGAAAGGCTGAATGTGGTTGAGGTAAATGCTTAATTGGTGTTTATTTTCCCGAAGCGAACTCGAAAAGCTTTTAGGAACCGATTTTGAAAACGGATTATCAAATTCTGCGGCGCTTATGAGAAGCACGGAAAATGACGCTGCCGCAAAAGAAATTCATGATTTTTTCTTTCCGTTTATTACATTTTTAAAATGTCTTGGCGGAATGATATGCGATTTTTCCGTTTTGATGTTGCTTTCGTCCGCGTTGTTTTGCCGTATTTTTGCCAACGCAAGCGCATCAATCGTTAATATTATAATCGGGTTTATATTTGTTTGTTCTCTTTTAAGAACATTGCTGATTTTATATTCCGAAAAATCCGTTCACGATTCGACGGACGACGATTTATATAAAGTATTGAGAGACGGAAAAATTAAAAAAATCAAAGGCAGAATGCTTGTAAGGGGAGATGTTGTTTTACTTTCAAAAGGAGATATTGCGCCGTGCAACTTGCGCCTTATAGAAAGCGAAAATCTTTCCGTTATCGAAAAATACGCAGGAAAAAGAGTTAAAACCGTAAGTAAAGACGCAATGTTTTTTCCGATAAAAAAAATTAAAGATATTCCGTTGAGATTTCAAAAAAATATGGTATACGAAGGTTCTGCCGTAACAAGCGGAAATGCGCTTGCCGTCGTTACGGATAACGGAATGACTTTATCTCAAGCGCGCAGAATTATCAATATCGGCGAAGATATTGCCGATTGCTATGTTGTAAGACGTAAAATCGTTACATCTTACGGAACAAGGCTTTTAAAACGAAGCGCGTTCGGAACCGAAAAAATTAAAGATGAAGGTTATTCTGAAGAAAAATCAGTAACGGCAACCGTCGAAAAAATTGCGTCGATAATGAGGATATGCGGACTTTTTGCGGGAACTGTTATGTTTGCAATGGGAGCGATTTCAAAAACGGAGCTTTCAAACGCATTTTTAACCGCAGTGGCTGTTATGTCGTGCGCCCCGTCGGCACTTTATGAAATTTGCATTGCTTCCGCTTTTGTTGCCGGAGGAGTAAGATTAAAAGCTCAAGGAGTTTATATAAAAAATCTTGAATGTGCCGAAAAACTTGCATTATCAAGGAATTTGCTTTGTTGCGGTTCAACATGTTTTAATATAGACAAGATGGTTGCGGAAGCGTGTTATATCGGAAGAAGTCTTGATTTTTCGGAAGATAACGCAAAACAGTTGAGCAGACTTTGCGAGTTACTTTTATGTACTTCCGAAATATACTATAAAACAGATAAAAACGGTATTCGAAGTCTTGCGGGAAATCTTGAGGGGCTGGCAGCTCTCGAAGGAGCAAGAAAAATCGGAGTTGTCCCGCCCGGAGCGGAAAAAAAATTTATAGAACGTTTAACCGAATTTCACGATATAAACGGCTCGCTTATAGGCAGTTTTTGTCTTTACAGAGGTAGCACCGTTATTGTTACAAAAGGAAGTGTTGCAAACGTGATTAAAAAATGTCGATATTACGACATAGACGGAACAGCAACGCTTCTTGAAAATAATATGCGAGAACGTATATACGAAAATGCAAAATCATATGAAAACAACGAAAGTTGCCGTGTTGTTGCCGTATGCTATAAGCAGTGTGACAGAGCGGACAGAAACGAACTGAAAGACGGTTTTATATTTGCGGGTTTTGTGGTATTCGGCACAAGAATTAACTATGAAAGCGAAAAATACGTATCTTTGCTGAGAAAAAACGGAATAACTCCCGTTATATTTGCAAACGATGTTTCGGATATGGTTATAAAAGACGCAAAAAAAATCGGCGTGCTTGGCAAAGGGGATAATTACATAACTTCAAAAAGTTTTTCGGCATTGGACGAAAAAATATATTCCGACGATTTAACAAGCTATACGCTTTATATGGGGCTTGGAGGATTGCAAAAACGAGCGGTTGTAAGAAACAAAAAATACAGCGAAAAACTTGTAACCGTTACGGCGGAAAAAAGTGCCGACGCATTTGATATGTCGGAATGCGATGTTCTTATATCGTTTGGAAAATACGCACCGAAAACATTAAAACGTATTTCCGACATACATTCGGAAAATGTGGGAATCGGCGTTATATACAGAACAGTATGCATTTGCCGAAATATGATAAGATGTACGGTGCTTTCGTCGGGTTATTTGATATTTGCTCAAATAGCCGCCATTATATTTTGTTTTTGTGGGATGTTAGCTTCATTTTTCACTTCCGGTGCGCTTTCGCTTGCAGTGCCGCAGCTGTATGCTTCGATTTTTTTAACAGACCTTATAATATCTGTGCTTACGTCATTAAACGAAACGCCGTCAAGCATAATATCGGATTTTCCGGAAGCGTTTATGTCCTATTACAGACCAGAAAAAATTGTTCCCAAAGCCGCCCTTGCAGGTATAATAAGCGGATTTACATCATTTTTTGCCTATCTTATCGGTGGTATGAGACTTAAAAGTATGGCTTTCGGCGCATCTTGTGCGTTTGGAGTTATGTATATTTCAAAATGTCTTGTTTCTTTGTTCTGCATAATGCGCACAAGCACAAGAAAGGCACCGACAAAGTTTCCGTTTGCAGCGTCGTTTGTTGAACTTGTATTCGGAATTGTTGCAACCGCATTTTTCGGCAAAGATATATTAAAATGCAAAGCCGATTTTGTAACTGTTTGCATTTGCACAGTTCTTTCGGTGATATCGGCACTTATAACAAATCTTTATGTACATATAGACGAAAGATAACAATAATGAACCGCCTCCAACCGTGAAAACGGCGCATTTGGGGGGCGGTTCAATTATTACTTCACATATAAAAAAGCTTTTGCGGTTGTCAGATTTTGGCAGACTCTTCTTTTAAATATGAAAGGCTGCTTGTTTCTCTGAATTGTTTCGGAGTAACGGAAAATTCATTGGAAAATACGCTGTTCATATACGACTGAGTTGAAAAACCGCATTCGGTTGCAATTTGGGAAAAAGATTTATCCGTTGTTAATATAAGCATTTTTGCGTTTGCAAGTCGCTTGTTTCGAATATATTTATACGGAGTTATACCCGTGGCGGCAACAAATATTGTTCTGAAATATATTCTGGATAAATGAACGTAATTTGCAACATCATTAAGAGTAATATTTTCATGAAAATGACAGTCCATATAATCGATTGCTTTTTTTATCAATGCAGAGTTGTTAGGAACTTTTTTTGTCGTTATATCGCACATAGCGTTACAGCGCGCAAATAATGAAAAAAGAGCGAACAACTTTTCCGTAATAAAAATGTTTTTCCAAATACAGTTTTGAGTGGAACTCGAAATAACATTTCGAATTGCATTTTCATATTCTTCATAATTTTCCGGAATAAAAAAATCGGGACATTTTTCCAAAACCGAAGCAATTTCGTTGTTATCGACAATAATATGTATAAACAGTGCCTTAAAAGGCAGTTCTGTGTGCCTTATTTGACCGGGTTTTGCAATAATAACCGCATTTTTTTGAATTTTATACTGTTTTTCGTTTATAAAAGAATTTCCGCCGTCTTCAATAATATATTCGATTTCATAAAAAGAAACCTTTCTGTTTTCTGTGGAAGCTTTGTTTTTATAAACCACAGAGGCGTCGTATAATCCAAGGGTACAAATTTCAGGTATGATTTTTTCCATTGTATTCTCCGCAAAAAAGTAATATTTCCAAAAAATAAATTGGTTATCCCGAAAAAACCTTGATTTACAAGCATTTTAAGAGG
>CAZJCI010000026.1:0-15450 GCA_964544455.1 uncultured Oscillospiraceae bacterium | reverse complement strand
AAATTATTATTAATATTTTAACATCTTATTATACAATACCGCGGCAAAAATTTCAAGACAAATATATTAATATTTTGAGGGTATTTTGGCAAAGACGTTCAAATAGTGGCAAAACCGTGTTTTTTGCGCAATTCGGCAGGACTAATCCCATATTTGTTTTTAAATATTTTGGAAAAATGCGAAAAGCTGAAATATCCTACCGATTCCGAAATGTCCTCGTAGGCTTCGTTGGTAAATATAATTCTTTTATAAGCTTCTTCAAGACGCATACGTTTGACAAATTCATGTACCGAAACACCGTATTTTTGCTTTATATGTCGTGAAAGTTGCGAATAGCTGTACCCCGAAAGCTTAATAAACGCCATGTTGCCGTTGCGCAAATTTTCTTCTTTTTTCATTTCGTTTTCCGCAAACGCAAGACTTGCGGGAAAATTCTCATCTCTATGCATTTCTGTTTCCAAGCAACATACCAAAAAAAGAACAAGCAAACGTTTGCAAAACAATTCTCCGCAGTCTTGACCTCTCCTCAAAGCCGCCGAGGCAATTGCGGATAAATCATCTCCGACTTTATATATTTTCCGATTTTCAAACGAACAAAAATCGCATATTTTTCCGTTGTTCAAAAAAAGAGCCGCTTCATAAAATTCTTCTTCCGCAACGGAAAGGCACAAAACGTTTGCGTCCTTTGATTGCGATATTATTCTATGTTCGTCTTTAGGAAGCAAAAGTACGTAATCGCCGACATTCAATTTGCAATTTTCTCCGTTTATTTCCTGCAATATTTGCCCTTCAAGCACCAAAACAAACTCATAAAACTTATGCGAATGCCCAACGTCGGAAAGCTTTCTTTTTTGCGTTATTTGAAGCTTATAAAATTCGTTTTCGGCATTTATATCCGAAAAATCATATACTGTTTTATACATATGCATACTCTCCTTTTGCTTATTATTATAACTTCAAAAAAAGCATAAGTCAATACACAATGATTAAAAATCGCAAAAAACGGTTATTTTTCGTATTGACTTTTCTATGCATTGATATTAGAATATATAATACTTAAAATACTGTTTTCACATATAAGGAGAAAAACTATGATTGAATTTAAGCATAAATTGCCGGCAAAAAATATTGACGGCAAGCACAACGGTACGTATAACAACTATGAACTCGGATTTCCGTCGATTTTAACCACCGACGACGCTAAGCTCGGACTTTTTTTGCGTTCCCTGCGCAACAACATTCTTTGCGAAAGAGCGCACGTTTTTATCGGCGGAAAAGCCATGATGGTTAATAAAAATTGGATTCGAGACCATGTTCATGTTATGAAAGCTTTCAGGCATTTCGAGCACGATATAGATTCTTTTTGGAGTTTTATAGTCGAAACGCAAAGAGAAGACGGTCAGTTTTACGAACTGATAAAACAAATGGACGATTATCATTGGAAATTCGTAAACGAAGATTGCCGAATTCTTTATAACGACGACAACCTTTCTCTTGTCAGACTTGAGCTTGAAGCCGATGTGGAATATCTTGTTGTGGAAGGGGCACGATATATCTACGCCGTTAACGGCGATAACGAATGGTTAAAAAAAGTGCTTCCAAAACTCGAAAAGTCAATAGAATATATGACAAGTGACGCAAAACGCTGGAACAAAGACTTAGGACTTGTAATGCGCCCGTTCACAATAGATACTTGGGATTTCACCGTATACGACGATATAAAACGAATCGGCACAGACAGAAGAATCAACGATGACACACCGATTTCCGTAATGCACGGAGATAATTCCGGAGTATACGCCGCAATGAACAGTCTTGCATATTTTAACGAAATTTTGGGCAACTCCGAAAAAGTCGAATATTGGCACCAAAAAGCGAGCCTCTTGCGAGAAAATATGTTCAAACACCTTTGGAACGGAAAGTTTTTCATACATCAACTTCATTTGGGGCATAACGGTCTTGATAATCTTGAAAACGAACGTCTTTCTCTTTCAAACGTATATGATATGAACCGAGGCGTTTGCACAACCGAACAATGCCGAAGCATTATAGAAGAATATATGCGCCGCAAAGAAACAACGGCAAATTTTGCGGAATGGTTTTCAATAGACCCTCCGTATGAAAAATTCGGTACACTTACCGCAGGCAAATATGTAAACGGAGCAATTTCTCCTTTCACGGCGGGCGAACTTGCAAAAGCCGCTTTTAACAACGGCTATGAAGAATACGGTTGGGATATTATCAAACGTTTTATGAAGCTTGTAGAACGTGATAACAACGTTTATTTTCTTTATTATCCCGACAGCACGCCTCAACCGGAGGGCGGACCGTCAGCCTGGGGAAGTGCGGCTCTGATTTCGGCAGTGGACGAAGGTCTTGCGGGAATTTCCGACATAGGCGTAAGATATAACAAAATGTATTTTTCACCAAAATTCACCGTTACCGATTATACCGAACTGCGGTATATCACCGGATACGAAAAAACCGGCACAATTGTGGATGTACGCTATATTCTTACGGAATGCGGAATGCGATATGACATTTACTCGCCTTCAAAAGAAACGGATATTCATATTCTTCTTCCCAAAGGCAAAAAATGTTCAAAGCTTATAATCAACAACAGCGAAAACGAATTTACGGAAAGCCTTGTTGGCGAATCGCACTATGTTGACGCACACGTTCCCGCAAACGGAGAATATTTAAAAATCGAAATAATCTTTTAAAGAATTCCGTAACGCATTTAACGGCAACTTCCGAACCAAACATCGGAAGTTGCCGTTTTAATTCGTTTTTATCTTTTTAACGATTTTAAAATTACTTTTTGTTCGGCTGTAATTCTAAAACTTTCCACAGCTTTTTGAATTGCCTTGTTATGCGTCCATACGTCCAACTTTTTCTCATAAAAATAAGGCAGCGCACTTTCGGGACGCTTTGCAAGTGCTTCCGCAAAATACCACGCTCTCATCATATTGACATAATATTCGTCACTCACAATTTCGGCAACAAGCTTCGGATATTCTTCATTAAAATTCGAACTTAAAAAATGAATCATCAACATTTCCACCGCAAATCTCAATGTATAAGTATCTTCGGATTTTAACCACTGTTTTATTTTTAAAAAAAGCTTATCTTTATGCTTTTCAAAAGCTTTCGGGTGCATACCGTCGCAGGTTGCCCAATTATTTATAAAAGGCAAAAACTTATCAATTTCTTTTATCAAAATATCAATATCTCGAATTTTACACAATAAGAAAGCGTGCAAATTATTTTCCTCATAATATTTATGCGGAAGAACCTCAATAAACGCTTTTGCAATATCCGTTTCAAAAATTTCCGACGCGTATTTCCGCAAAATCGGTGTTCGCACGCCTATAATAAGTTCTCTTTCCACATTAGGTATCAACCCTGCATGAAAATCGGCATATTTTTCATCCGCCATACCAAATAAATCTTTTCTTATTTTTTCAATCGCTTCTTTTTTGTCCATAAAATTGTTCCTCCTATTGCATACTGCCGCTTACAGCGAAATTTTACCGTATTTTATCAATGTTTTCAATATGTTTTCGTAAAAAAAATAAATATTTATCTTGAAATTCGGCAAAATATGTGTTATACTGAATATAGAATATAATACATAAACGGAGTGTTAAATTTTGAAAACTTTAGGAGAATATTTGGTTGTTTTTCAGTTTTGCGCTTGCGCAGGCTGGATTTTGGAAGTTCTTTTCAGAAGTACCGTTTCCAAACGGTTGGTAAATCCCGGCTTTCTTTTGGGACCGTGGTTACCTATTTACGGCTTCGGCGGAATGTTCGTATATTTTCTATGCCAAACAAAGGTTGCGGATTTCGAAACTTTTTGGGGATTTATTTTGTTCTTTTTAATTTCATGCTTGGTTATGACGCTTCTGGAAGGTGCGGCAGGGCTGATTCTTCTTCACAAATTCAAAACCCGCCTGTGGGACTATTCCGACTTTAAATTTAATTATATGGGCGTTGTTTGCCCCCAGTTTTCCCTCATTTGGGGAGCGGTTTGCATAGGCTTCAAGTTTTTAATTTTTCCCATTCTTATAAAGCTTGCCGCAAGCGTGGAATTCATAACATCCGCCGCATTTTTCAGCGGAATGTGGTTTGGAATTTTCGCTGTGGATTTGTGCTATTCGTTTGAACTGACTTCAAAACTTAAAGAATATGCAAAAATGCAACATACGGTTGTCAACATAGAAAAATTAAAAGCCGAAATATACGACAAAGCAAAAAAGCTGCGCAAAAATCCTAAATTTCACATTTTTTGCGGAAGACATCTGTTGCGCAGTCATATAGAAAAAATTATTTCCGAACTGCGAGAAAAAGAGATTTTAAGCAAATTCGACAAAGACGGCAACTCAAAAAACAAAAACGAAAGGTAATATATGAACATTGTTATTCTTGACGCAAAAGCATTAAACCCCGGTGATTTATCGTGGGAAAAATTTAAATCCTTGGGCAATCTTTCCGTTTATCAAAACACAAAACCTTCCGATGTTGTTACAGTTGCCAAAAATGCCGATATAATAATCACAAATAAAGTCGTTATCGGCAAAACGGAACTGGAATCGCTTCCGAAATGCCGTTATATCGGCGTTCTTGCAACAGGTTGGAACGTTGTTGATGTTGAAGAAGCTTCAAAAAGAGGAATTACGGTTACAAACGTTCCCGCATATTCCACAAATTCGGTGGCGCAACTTGTATTTGCTTTAATATTGGAATCGGAACACAAAGTTGCAAAACACAACGACCTTGCTCACAACGTTTGGCAGAATCACGATATGTTCTGCCTTTATCAACCGCCGCTTTTTGAATTATACGGAAAAACATTCGGAATTTTCGGCTACGGCTCAATCGGTTCGGCGGTTGCAAAAATAGCAAACGCTTTCGGAATGAACGTAATTTGCTGTTCCAGAACAAAAAAAGATGACAATTCCGTAAAATGGGTTGACGTCGAAACTCTTTTCCGTGAAAGCGACTATCTTTCTTTGCATTGTCCCTTAACGGCGGAAACCGAAAAATTCGTTAATTCGCAAAAACTTTCGCTTATGAAAAAAAGCTCGGTGCTTATAAACACAACAAGAGGCGGCACAATCGACGAAGAAGCCGTTGCAAACGCACTGAAACAAGGCGATATTCGTGCATTTTTGGCAGATGTTCTTTCAACGGAACCGCCGAATCCCGGCAATCCGTTGTTAAATGCGCCTAACTGCATAATCACTCCTCACATTGCTTGGGCAACAATCGAATCCCGCACCCGCCTTATGAACGAAGCTTTCGAAAACGTCAAAGCATATATCGAAGGAAAACAACGCAACGTAATAAATTAACGGCATAATCCACACTTCAAAAACGCCGAAAGGAAAAAATATGGCAAACAAAATTACAAAAGACGGCATTTTTGTTGCCGCCCAAAACAAAAAAGCGTTTCACGATTACTTTATACTCGAAACATACGAAGCCGGCATAGAACTTTACGGCACGGAAGTAAAAAGCGTAAGAGCAAGTTCCGTCAATATGAAGGATTCCTATTGTTACATCGAAAAAGGCGAACTGTTTATGTCGGGAGTTCACATAAGCCCATATGAAAAAGGCAATATTTTTAATAAAGAGCCTCTCCGAATCCGCAAACTGTTAATGCACAAAAAAGAAATTTTAAAGCTGTTTGGCAAAGTCGGAACGGAAGGCGTTACTCTTGTCCCGCTAAAAATGTATTTCAAAGGTTCAAAGGTTAAAGTCGAACTCGGACTTTGCAAAGGCAAAAAGCTTTACGACAAACGCGACGCGGAAGCAAAAAAACAAGCAAACAGAGATATAGAACGTTATGCAAAGGGAGCGGAGAGATATTAATTGCATCTCCTGTTAAAATATTATGAAAATGATTTCAAAAGTATACAGCGCAGCCAGCGAAGGCATAAACGGAATGATTGTGGAAGTAGAATGTTACTGCCACGGAAATACTCCCCGTTTCGATATAATCGGTCTTCCGGACGCATCGGTAAAAGAATCATACAACAGAATTAAAGCCGCAATATTAAGTTCCGAATTCGAATTCCCTATTGCAAACGTAACCATAAACCTTGCTCCCGCAAGCACAAACAAGCAAGGCACCGGATATGATCTTGCTTCTTTTATTTCCATCTTAAAATGTACCGACGTACTTGCCGAATGCAAAACAGATAATAAATGTTTTGTCGGCGAAATTGCCCTTGGAGGAGAAGTTCGAAAAATCAACGGCGTTTTAACAATGTGCATTGCTGCAAAAAACGCAGGCTTCAAGGAAATATACGTACCCGCTCAAAACGTAAAAGAAGCGGCTGTTGTGGATGGAATCGACGTATACGGCGTAAAAAGCGTAAAATCCATAGTAGCTCATCTTTTGGGAAGCGAATTGTTGGAAAAAGCCCCCTTTACACATTACGAAGCCGTTTTAAGCAACAACGGAAATATTCCGGATTTTGCCGATATAAAAGGGCAGGAAAACGCAAAATATGCATTACAACTTGCCGCCGCGGGAATGCATAACATTCTGCTCATAGGTCCGCCCGGAACGGGAAAAAGTATGCTTGCCAAAAGTTTACCCGGAATATTACCGCCGATGAATTTCGAAGAAGCTTTGCAAACAACTCAAATATATTCAATTGCCGGAGAATTAAAAGAAGATACGCTTATGTATTCACGCCCTTTTCGTTCCCCGCATCACACGGTTTCCGGCATTTCTATTGCCGGCGGCGGAAAACATCCAAAACCCGGAGAAATTTCGCTTGCCAACAACGGAGTTCTTTTTTTGGACGAACTGCCGGAATTTCGCAAAGACGCAACCGAAGCATTAAGACAACCGCTTGAAGATAAAAAAATAGAAATAACCCGAGTCAGTGCCAAAGTTACATATCCCGCAAAATTTATGCTTGTTTGCGCCATGAATCCCTGCAAATGCGGCTATTTCGGTCATCCAAAAATTCCGTGTACCTGTCCCGCAGGTTCCATTTCCAAATATTTATCCAAAATTTCAGGACCGCTGTTGGACAGAATAGATATCCACGTCGATGTGCCGGCACTGGATTTCAAAGAGCTTTCTTCAAGAGAACCCGCCGAAAGCTCCGAAAAAGTCCGAGAACGCATAATGGACGCAAGAGAAATAATGAGCAAACGTTTTAAGGACGACGGCATAATTGCAAACGGCGATATGACCTCGGCTCACATAAGAAAATATTGCATATTGGACGAAAAAGCTCAAAATATTCTGAAAGGCGCATTCGAAAAAATGGGACTTTCCGCAAGAGGATACGACAGAATATTGCGTATTTCAAGAACCATTGCCGACCTCGAAAAAAACAACAACATAACCTGGCAAAACGTTGCTCTTGCTGTACGCTTCAGAAGTCTTGACAGAAAATATTGGGGTACCGTTTAAAATTTAAATTATAAAAACGACTGCGATATATTGTAATTTAACACAATATCCTCGCAGTCGTTTTTGTTTTTTTACTGCCTATTTTCGCACGTCTTTTGGAGTTTTACCGGTAACCGCTCTGAAAGCACGGTTAAAATTTGCGGTATTATTATATCCGCACAGCAACGCTATTTCCAAAACGTTTTTATTATTGTCTTCAAGAAGCTTACGCGCCAATTCAATCCGCTTCACGGTTATATAATCCCACGGAGACATTCCGTTAAGTTTTTTAAAAAGCGTGGAAAAATAACTCTTGTTCATACAGGCAACGTTTGCAATATCCAAAAGATTGAGTTCTTGCGAGATGTTTTTGTCAATATAATCCATTGCCTCCGACATTTTTTCATAACTTGCGCTTTTTGCTCCGATTTCGCCGCTTTGGTTTATCCAACCGCAACTTCTGTAAATTTCAACAAGTGCCGCAAGCAAATACGCCTTAACCATAAGTTCGCTTTCGGCTTTTTCGCTTTTTAATTCTTCTTCTATTTTTAATACCGTTTCCGCAATTTTCAATGTGCTTGCATTTTTTCCGTCAAGCCGATTTTCAAATTTTGAGTTTCTTCCCAAAAATATTTTCAGTAATTTCGAATCGAACAATTCTCTTTGCGACCAAATAAATCTTGGCGCAAACTGAACGTTAAGTATTATCATTTCTTCTTTCCCCGCAATTTCGGTAATACAATGATGCTCGTCCGTTGAAAAAAGAAAAATATCTCCTTTTTTAATTTCATACAGCCGCTCCCCGCTCCTATAAATGCCGCTCCCCTGTATTATAAGCCCTATTTCGAATTCCGCATGATGATGATTTCGATTGCCCCTTTTTTCAGGCATAACTGCGGAACGATAGCATTTCAAAAGAGGTATTCCCTGTTCGTTTTCTATTAAATACAACTTTCCTCTCGGCATTCTTTCACCCCATTCAATATCATTATAGCGAGCTTTTGTAACAAATCCAAATATATTTTGCAAATTTACAAATATTGTTGATGAAATAATCGGCTTGTTGTATTACAATTTATATAAAAGCAAAAAAAGAAAGGAAATAACATGAGCAAAACAATATCGGAAATGCTTGAGGAAAACATTAACGCCAACTCCAACCCGTCCGAACTGAAAATAACGGATATAAGAGTTACGAATATCGACGGCGCACCCAAGCACTGCATTCTTTTAAAAGTCTATACCAACCAGGGAATAATAGGCTACGGCGAAATAAGGGACGCTTCAAGCGCAACATACGCGCTTATGCTGAAAAAAAGACTTATCGGTGAAAATCCATGCAACGTCGATAAACTTTTCAGAAGAATCAAACAATTCGGAGGCAATTCCCGTCAAGGCGGCGGCGTTTCGGGAATAGAAATCGCTCTTTGGGACATTGTTGGAAAAGCTTACGGCGTACCGCTTTATCAACTGCTCGGCGGGAAATTCCGAGATAAAATCAGAATGTACTGCGATACGGATATAGACGGAAAACACACGGGAACCGATATGGGAAACGCTCTGAAAAAACGTCTTGAACAAGGCTTCACATTTTTAAAAATGGATTTGGGAATAGAACTTTTACTTGACGAACCCGGTTGCCTTAACGCTCCGTTGGGCTTTTTGGACGACATAAAGAAATACAGCGCAAAAGCAATAAATCATCAAAGCGGTTCTGTGGATTACGATATGATGATGGGCAAAAATTACGAAACGTTCACAATTCCGCATCACGCAACCGGTATTCACATAACCGAAAAGGGACTTGATTACCTTGAAAATTACGTAAAGGAAATAAGAGAAATCATAGGCTACGAAGTACCGCTTGCCATAGACCATATAGGTCACGTCGCTGTAAACGATGCAATAAATCTTGCCAAAAGGCTTGAAAAATATAACATCGCTTGGCTCGAAGACGTCGCTCCGTGGTATTACACCAAACACTACGAAAAAATATCGCAAGCCACAACCGTGCCAATCGCAACCGGCGAAGATATTTATCTTCACGAAAATTTCGTGCCTCTTATGGAAAACGGCGGAGTTTCGTTGGTTCACCCCGATGTTTTAACAATCGGCGGCGCATTGGAAATGAAAAAACTCGGCGATATGTGCGATAAATACGGCGTGGCAATGGCAATACATATGGCGGAAAGCCCAATCGGATGCATGGCGGCAATTCATTGTGCGGCAACTGTTCAAAATTGCCTTGCGGTTGAATATCACTCAACGGAAATTCCGTGGTGGAACGACCTTGCGGTGGGAATAGATAATCCGCTGTTTTCAAACGGATTTGCAAAAGTTTCGGAAAAACCGGGACTCGGCATAGAAAGTCTTAACGAAGAACTTATTGCCGAACATATCCATAAACGCTATCCCGGTCAATGGGAATCCACGGAAATATGGAACAACGAATGGTCAAACGACCGCGAATGGTCATAAAACGAACTTAAATTTTCATTTTTAAAGGAGATAAATATTATGTCAAGAATTGATTCCGCTCTGCGTTATTTCAACGAAAACAGAGAATATACCGACGCAAGAGTAAAACACGGCATAGAAGCATACCGCAAAGGCGACGTAAAAATCACCGTTGAAGATAAAAACGGAAACGCCTTAAAAGGCGCAAAGCTTATCATCAAACAGAAAAACCACGAATTCAAATACGGCGCAAACATCTTTATGCTTGACGAATTCGAATGTGAAGAAAAAAACAAGCAATATCGAGAAATATTCAAAGATACATTCAACCTTGCAACCGTTCCCTTTTATTGGAGCGACCTTGAACCGGAACAAGGCAACCCTCGCTACGCCAAAAACAGCCCCAAAATTTACAGACGCCCCGCAACGGACCTTTGCGTGGATTACTGCCTTGAAAACGGCGTAGAACCAAAATGCCACTGCCTTAATTACGACAATTTCACTCCGGAATGGGCAAAAAACGTAACAATAGACGAGCAAAAAGCTATGCTTGATAAACGTTTTCGCGAACTTTCCGAAAGATATTCAAAAATAATTCCGCAATGGGAAGTTACCAACGAAACTCTTCAGGGAAATAACGCCCCCAGAACAAAATTCTATTTTGAAGACGATTTTCTTTCCTGGAGCTATCGTACCGCCGAAAAATATTTTCCGTTAAACCATCTTGTCATTAACGATTATTACGTTTGGGACGAATGTCATTTTATGTATGACAGAAGCGCATACTATATGCAAATCGAACGACTTTTGAACCGTGATAAAATCCCCCACCTTGATTCAATCGGTATGCAATATCACAGCTTTTTCCCTCTCGAAAGAGAAGCCGACGTTGCAAAATCTCGCTATAACCCCATACATATTTTCAAAGTTCTCGATCAATATGCAAAGCTCGGCAAAAAAATTCAAATCACCGAAATGACTCTTCCCGCATATTCGGCGGAAACAGCGGACGAAGACGTTCAAGCGGAACTCTTAAAACAAGTCTATTCCGTATTTTTCAGCCACCCCGCCATGGAAGCAATCATCTATTGGAACGTTGTGGACGGCTATGCGGCGTTTGCGCCGCAAGGCAATATGTCAAGCGGTGAAAACAAATATTACGGCGGTCTTGTATCTTTCGACTTCAAAAAGAAAAAATCTCTTTCCGTTCTTCAAAATCTATTTAAAAAAGAATGGCACACCGAACTTCAAACAGTTACAAACGACTGCGGAACGGCGAATTTCAGAGGCTTCTACGGCGATTATGATATCAAAGTCGTTTATAACGGAAAAGAAACCGACATAACTGAAAAAATTTCTTCAAATGCGCATAACTCCAAAAAAATCATAATCGAATGACTAATAATTCGAAAGGATATTCAACAATGTTTGATTTAACGGGAAAAACAGCTCTTGTTACCGGTTCTTCTCAGGGAATAGGCAAAGGCATTGCGGCAATTCTTGCCAAGCAAGGCGCAAAGGTATTTGTTCACGCCTCCAAAAGTCTTGAAAAAGCTCAAAAATCCGCTTCCGAAATAAACGGCAACACAGTGTGCGTTGTAGGCGATCTTTCAAAACCGTGCGAGGTTGAAAATCTATATAAACAAACCGGAAACGTCGATATTCTCGTTCTGAACGCCAGTGCCCAAATACGCAACCCTTGGGATTCCGTCACTGCCGAAGAAATGGAACTGCAACTCGGAGTAAACGTAAAAGCCAACTACCGACTTATTCAACTTTACGCCCCGCAAATGCAAAAAAACGGTTGGGGCAGAATAGTAACAGTCGGCTCGGTACAACAATACAAACCGCATAAAGATATGCCGATATACTCCGCTTCCAAAAGCGCGGTTATGAGTCTTGTAAAAAATTTTGCAAAAATGTTCGCCGCCTACGGCGTTACGGTAAACAATATGTCGCCCGGAGTAATCGATACTCCTCGTAACGCACAAGCTCTTGCCGACGCCGAATACAGCAAAAAAGTATATGCCGGAATTCCCATGGGCTATGCCGGACTTGCGGAAGATTGCGCTCCCGCCGTTCTGCTTCTTTGCTCCAAAGAAGGGCGATATATCACCGGAACCGATATAGTTGTGGACGGCGGAATGCAATTATAACCAATAAAATAACTAATGGAGGAAATATTTATGAAAGAAATATTCTATCAACTTGCTCTCCGAAGCTTTACCCCCGAAGGAACTCTTCAAGCGGCAACCGAACGCCTTGAACACATTTCCGATTTGGGAGTTACAGTAATATATCTTTGCCCGTGCTTTGTTGCGGACGACGATCCAAATATGGAATTTTGGAGTAAACGCCAAATTGCTTCCGCCACAATGAATCCCAAAAACCCCTATAAAATTACGGATTATAACAATGTTGACAGCGAATACGGTTGCAACAACGACCTTGTTGCATTCATCTCAAAAGCGCACAAACTCGGACTAAAGGTTATTCTCGATTTGGTTTATCTTCATTGCGGAAGAAATGCGGTATTCATAAAAGAACATCCCGATTTTGTTTTGAGAAACCAAGACGGTAGTACGCTCGTAGGTGCAACCTGGCCCTTTGCAAGACTTAATTTCGATTCAAAAGAACTTCGAGATTATCTTATCGCAAATATGAAACGCCACATAGAATATTTCGATTGCGACGGCTTCCGGTGCGATGTTGGTAATTTGGTTCCTGTGGATTTTTGGGCGGAAGCATTCGCCCAAATGAAAAAAATCAAAAACAACCTGATATTTTTAAACGAGGGCGACCTTAATGACGGAAGAAGCCAAGTTTTCGATATGGGCTACAATTGGAATTTCCGCGCAAAAATTATCAATATTATTCAAAAAGGCGAAAGTGCGCTGATTTTTAAAGATTATATTCAAAATTCCAACAACGAATACAGTTCAAGGTCAATCACTTTTTTGGATAACCACGATACCGCAAGCGACAGCGTAATCGAAAGATGCGAAACAACTCTAACAAGTTGCGGTATGGACGCCGCATATGTTTTAATGTATACTTCGGGAGGACATCCTCTTATTTGGAACGGACACGAATTTGCCGACAATGCCGAAAACTGTATGTTTGCCAACCGTATGCACACCAAAAGAAGTGAAATAAATTGGTCAAGAGCCTTTACCGAATGCGGCAAAAGACGTCTTGAACTTGTAAAATCTCTTTCAAAACTATATCTCGAACATTCCGCAATGTCGTCGCAATTTCCCTCATATTTGGAAAACTCGGCTTCCGATGACGTTATAAGTTATATAAAAAGCAATGGTGAAGAAAAACTTTTGGTTGCCGTAAATTTGCGTGATAAAGAGGCAACGGCAAAATTCGATTGTCGAATTGTCGGCAACATATTGCTTTCCGACGGCGCAAATATTTCGGAAAATCAAGCAATAGCTTTCAAGCCGTTCGGTTATACAATAATAAAGCTGTAAGGAGAAAATATGCGTTTCAATTGCAAAGAAGATATAATCGCTTTAACTCCGATGTGGAAAGGGAAAAGACTTCCGGACGGTCGTCCTTTTGTTGAAGATAAGTACCTTAAAGCTCTAAAAAAAATGACGCTCGAAGAAGTATGGAAGCCCATATTCGTCAAAGGCTACATAAACCAATTTGTCGGCGGCGGCGAAAATCCTCTGCACGTTCTTCACGACGACGGAAGAAAGCTTATCGGAAGAGCCGTAACATGTTCGTTCTGTCCGACAAGACCGGATCTTCACGAAACCGCGTTTGCGCAAGGCGCCGCCGAGGGCAGAAGCGGCAACTATAACCAATGGGTTATAGATTCTCTTGCAGAAGGCGACGTTGTTGTCGTCGATATGTACGATAAAATATATAAAGGCACTTTTTTGGGCGGAAATCTTACAACAGCAATAAAAACAAGAACCAAAAACGGCGGCGCAGTTATTTGGGGCGGCATACGCGACGTTGAACAAATGAAACAAGTTGAAGGAGTCCAAGTTTATTATCGAGGCATAGACCCCACCCCAATCCGAGAATTTGTTATGAAAGATTTTAATTCCGTCACAAATTTCGGCGGTGCGGTTTGCCTGCCCGGCGATATAGTATTCGGAGCGGGCGGCGGCGTGCTGTTCATTCCCAGTCACCTTGTTGCCGAAGTGGTAGACGGCGCAGCCAAAACGCACGTTAAAGACGATTTCGGTTTTGAAATGATAGCCCAAGGAAAATTCACAACCGCACAAATCGACCGCAACACTTGGACAAAAGAAATGCTGGATCTTCTTATGGAATTTATTAAAAACGACTCGCGCGGCGAACCCTATCGAGAACTTGATTGGAGTACCGAATATAATCTTGCAATAAACGGCGATCCAAACGATACTCAAACCGCTCTGTAATTGTAATACTATAAAAAACTTCCTCCGAAAACAAATCGAGGAAGTTTTGGTTTTCATACATAAAAATATGACAAAAAGCACTTGAAGTTAATCAAGTGCTTTCTGCCATTTTAAGGAGAGTACCACAAAAATTAGATAATAGCAATTTTATCAGTTCATAATATCAAGCTTGAAGGTTATGTCCGTTTTTTCATCGGAATCCCGATATACCGTAACCGTAACCTCATCGCCCGCTTTGAACTTTGATTTCAGCTTGTTAAGTTCTTCAACGGTTGCACATTCCTTGCCGTTGAAAGCCGTAATAATATCGCCTCTTTTAAGTCCTGCGGCATATGAGGCACTGCTTGTATCAAGTTGAATTACCATAATTCCGCAAGGTATTCCGTAGAATTTTGATTCTTCCTCGGTAACCTCAACATATCTTGTTATACCTATTGCGCCGTTGCCGGTTACAAAGCTGTCTTCATAGCTTGTAACCTTGCCGTCGGCTATAAGCTGATTGAATATCTTAACCGCGCTGTTAATCGGAATGGAAAAACCTATTCCTTCAAAATCCGACGTAAGCTTCAAAGTATTAATACCTATTACTTGCCCATGGTCGTTTATAAGCGGACCTCCGGAGTTTCCGGGATTAATCGCCGCATTTGTTTGCATAAGAGTCATGGTTTTGGTGGAACCGCTGTCGGTTTGCAATTCAACGTCCCTGTTAATGGCGGAAACAATGCCGTCAGTAACAGTACCCGCAAACTCAATTCCCGCCGGCGTACCGATTGCAATCACACTGTCCCCAACTCTCATTTTATCGGAATCGCCTATTTCCATTGGAACAAGATCATATTCCACATCTTTTGCGTCAATTTTAATAACCGCAAGGTCTGTCAACGAATCCGAACCAACAAGTTCTGCGTCCACTCTTGTTCCGTCGTCAAGCATAACCGTAATCGAACTTGCGTTTTCAACAACGTGGTGGTTGGTTGCAATGTATCCGTCCTCGGTCAAAATAAATCCCGAACCAACGCCGGTAGATTGATATGTGTATCCGTAAAATCCTTTTGTTACAGTCTTAACCTCAATACCGACAGACGACGGTTTGCATTTCAATGCAATTGCCTGTTTTGAAAGAGAACCGTCTTCGTTCTTTGTGTATTCAAAATAGTTTTCGTTCTGAACGTA
>CAZJCI010000025.1:0-15487 GCA_964544455.1 uncultured Oscillospiraceae bacterium | reverse complement strand
GGCGGCAAAAGCTCATTTGCGTAACGAAAGACCGCTGATTTTGGCGTATGCTTCAAACGACGCGCTTTCTTTGTGCGCTCCGAACATAGGAATACTTCTTCAACGAAAAAACGTATATTTTGTTCCGTTTTCTCAAGACGATCCGAACGGCAAGCCTCGCTCGATGGTTTGCGATTTTTCTAAAGTTTACGGTGCATATGTTGCGGCTCTTGAAGGACAGCAACTTCAAAAAATTATTCTTTAATCAAGAATAAATCATGTTGAAAATTAAAAACGCTTTCGAGCGCAGACGTTCGGAAGCGTTTTTATTTTTATTTATTTATAAGACTCATTAGGTCGTTAACGCGTGCGGAAGTATTTGCGGACATTATTCCGTTGCAAAACAGCACGTCGGTTATGCCGTATTGATTTATAAAATTAATGGCATTATACGGAAAATATCTTATATCGGCAACGTGAATTTCTTCGTAATGTTGGGCAAGCAAGCCTATGAGTGGATTTGCAAAGGATTCTTTGAAAATCATTAATTTTTTGCCGTTTTTGTTTTCGGTGCTGATATTGATATAAGCAAAATCTCCGCCCATAAAAGCAAGATATGAATTTGCCTCTCCGCCGACTTTTGTATAATAAAGCGCACCTTTTGTCATATTCCCTTTGGTATCGTAGCGAGTGACGGTGCAAGCTGTGGGAATTTTGAAATATTCCACATAGTCGGGATTTTTGCCAAGGGAAGAATCCTGTCTTGAAGTACTGTAAAAAGTTCCGAGAAAAGGTTCGATTTTCCCGACTTCATAGCTTTCCTGTGGTATGGGCGTTATGCCCGCCTTTTCGCAAAATTCGCAATATGCATAGTATGCTCCGCGAATTGTCCAATGGTGATCCGTTCTGAAATAAAGATATTCGCCGTTTTGATAATGCGTATATAATTTATCGTAGGGATTTACATAAATTATTCTGCCGTCAAGATTTTTGCCGATATGCTCGATTACGGGTTTTTGCTCGTTTGAAACCTGTCGGTCTGCTCCTTCAAGACCGAATTCCGTATGGGTGGGGATAATCATTGTGTATATATTTATTCCTGCGGGTATATATTTTGCGTAAGCGTTTATTACTTTTATATAGTCCGATGACGATTTTGCGCTTCCACGGAAATATTCATATGCCGTATCGCCTATAATATATATACTGTCGCGTTTTTCTCCTCTCAGTGCGCCGTTATTTTGCGTTGTTTGTTGGTTGGAGCTTGTTTGAGTGGGAGGATTGCTTGTTTCGGGTTGCTGTGTGTTAATTTCGTTTTCGTCGGGAACTGTGGGAGAATCGTTTTGCGGCGGTTGATTTTCGGTGCCCGACGCTGTCGGCTGTTGCACTTGAGGTGTATTATCTTGCGGAACATCGGGAAATTGCGGAGTATTGCCGTTTTGTTCAAGTTGCGTTGAATCGTCGGTATTTTGATTCGGCAAGCCCTGAATAATTATTTCTTCGGCGTTTTTAAATTTGTTTTCATCCACTTCTATTTCCATATTTCCGCTTGAATACATATCGGAATCACCGTTAATTACCTGCTTTGCACCGGAATTAAACGCCCGTATTCCCCGAAATCTTTTTAAGTTTGTGGCATACGCAACAAACTTTTCTCGCAATGGAAAATTATCCGAAAAAAACTTATCGAAATTTTCGGTATATGAGCCGTTTGCAAGGGAAGAAACGCTGAATTCGGGGGCAGGTTCGAGATTCCGTTTTTCAAATTCGGAATATGTGGGTTTGTTTTTGTTCAGCATATGAACCGAAACAATTCCTCCGCATATAATAATCGCCGCAAAAAAAGACACGCATATTAAACCGTTGACAAAATATCGAGCATAAAGCTCTTTTTTGCGAGCATTATTTTTGGCGAATTGCTTTTTTGGCACATTTTGGTTTGCGTTTTGTGCTTTGACGTTTGCGGAAGTTGTGGGATAACCGTCCGTATAGCGTTTTGAATTTTGATTATTCGCGGCGATATTTCTTTTTTCATAAATATTTGAGCCGCTTTTTCCCGAATTGTTGTTTATATTTTTTGAATATGCCGAATGCGCTTTGCCGGCGTTGGTGTTTTCGAATTTTTTATCAGTATTGCCCATTTTTAGTGTCTCCGTAAAATATTAAATAATAATTGAAAATTCTATTCGTTAAAAATTATTTTTTCTCTTACTGTTGTATACGGATCGTTTTCGGTTATTATTCCTTTTTCGACCATTGCTCGAATAAGAAGATCGGGATTCAAATAGTTTGCCGAATCGGCGTCCAGCACCGCAAAAATTTCCGTAGTTCCTTTTTCCGAACATTCTTCTACTTGTGCTGATTGTATTCGTTCGGAAATTGCCACGTTTTTTTCTCCGCTTTTGGTTTTTTTGAGAATTGAAATTTCACTATTGAAAAACTCACGTAGCTCGTTGCAAATACCGGTTTTATGAACGGTTATTTTGTAATTTGCCGCCGAAATATTCTTTAATTTTTTTTCGGCAATTTCCACTTTTTTTATTGTTATGTGCGGCGGCATTTGTTTTTCGATAAGTTCTTTGAATCTTTCCGCCGAAAGCGATTCGTTATCCACGCCTATGTCCACAATTTCGTTTTCTCCCGCGGTTCCGACGGAAAGCGGAAGCGCAAAAACAATTTTTGGGTGCGGGTTGAATCCTTCCGAAAATTTGAGTTTTATTTCTGCACGGTTAAGCGCGCGGATAAAAGCGTGATTTAAATCAAGGTGTGAAATATAAACAAGGACGTTGTCCTTTGAAAAAGTTACTCTGAAATTCGGCATAGCGTAATCCTTTCGTTAATCCGATTTTACGGTTCGCAATATATTATAGCATAACAAATTCAATAAAACATTACTAACATTTTAATTATTAAAAAAATTTGCGTATTACGAAGCTTTTTTTACAGACAACCGTTGACTTGCGCGTTGATTTATGCTATATTTTATTATAATGAGTTATTTATTTGCGGAGGTTTTTATGAAGTACAAAAAATTTTTAATTACCGTAACGTTTTTGGCTTTGTGGCTGTGCCCGTTAAAAGCGGTCGCGCAAAAAACAGTAACCGCTTCGCTTCCCAAATTCAATATAACAGTAAACCAAAGACACGTTGAAAACGAATACAGACAATATCCGTTTATTGTTTATAACGATATAACGTATTTTCCAATGTCATATGCGGACTGCGCGTTTCTTGGATTAAAAAACGTATGGTCTGCCGAATACGGAAACGCAATTACCGTTGTTGAGCCTTTCGGAGAATATGACGATTCTATAACGCCGCAAAAAACTTCCGACGATTCGGTTATCGCTCCGATTATAACGGAAGGAAAAATCGCCGTAAACGGCGTTGAAACGGATAATTCCGCTGAAAAATATCCCATTCTTTCGTATAATGACGTACTTTATTTTCCGCTGACATCGGAATGGTGCGACGCATTCGGATGGACAGCTGTTTTTACGGACGCTTCCGGATTGTGCGTTTCTTCGAATTCGGACAACGATTCGGTTGATACGGTATATTATTATTCGGCAAATTCGGATGAAGTTTTTTCTTGCAAAGCCGAAAACTTAAACGGTTTGAACCTTTCAAATTCGGCGCAATACGGTTACTCGCCGAATCACTTTTTCGCAAATCCGAACAGCGAAGACTTTACCGTTTTGTATTCGCTTGAAGACCTAAACTTTATATTTGTAAAATCATCGGAAATTTCAAAATATATTTCTTTGGGGTGGTATTCAAAAAGCGATTTTTCCGATATGTGCGAAAGTTATTTAAAACACGCAACCGTGGAAACTTTTGAAAAAAACGTTTCGGAATGGATGAAAAACGTTCCGAACTTGAGCGAATCGGATAAAAACGAACTTTCGAAACAAGTTAATTATTATAAAGAAAATTATATCAATCTTTGGACGTTGAATCTTGAAAAACAGTGCTCGGTAGCCGAATCACAGCTTGAAAGTTTCGGGAGCGTCGGTTGGTATACATACGACGATTTTGTTATACGTCTTGCAAAACAACTTGCCGCGGATAATTATTATAACCCCGTAAAAGCGGTTACGGCTTTAAACTTGGGAATGAATAATCTTTTGGACGATATTGGCTATGATAATAAAAATTTGATTTATTCTTCGCCTCAAGGCACGCTTTTTTATGTACCCATGGGAAATTACCACAAAGAATCCTATAATTCGGAATATCGGGCGTTAATCAGAAGTTTTTCGGACAAATGCCTTGCAAATTCCGAATCGCCGTTGGCAATTTCCGATTACCGTATTTTGAACAATAGCGATTCGGATAAACCGCAGGCGGTAATATCGTTTGCAAATATTTCGTATAAAGAAATAAAATCCGCGGAATTATCCGTAGCCTGTATTGACAAAAACGGAAACGCCGCAACCGATTATTCCGTGTACGGCGGAACGATAGCTTTAACTTTAAACGGCAGTCTTGCCGCAACGGAATCGGGGTTTTGCAAAATTTTGCTTTATGCCAATTCTCAAACCGATTCCATAAAAAACGTTTATGTTAAATCGGTTGTATATTCGGACGGAACAAAATGGGAAAAATACGATTGAACAAAATAATGTGTTGTGAAATATAAAAGTATCGAAAAGTATATTGACAAATTTTGCGTTTTAATGTATATTTTTAAGCGTTAAACGAATAAAAAAGCGAGGAAATTTTTGTGAAAATATTATTTACCGGCGACATTAATTTCAGAGATTCGAATAATCTTACTTTTGAAACTTCGCAAAAAATTATATGCGGTTTTAAGAATTGCATTGAAACGGCGGATTTTGTAATTCCCAACCTTGAATGTCCGTTGGGGAAAAAACAAAATTACCTTCCCATTAAAAAGTCCGGTCCGAATCTTATTTGCGAGGAAAGCAATATTTGCTTTTTAAAAGCGTTGAATTCATATGCCGTAACGCTTGCAAACAACCACATAGGCGATTACGGTTGCGACGCGCTTTTTAACACTCTTAATATTTTGGATAAAAACGGAATAGCTCACGTTGGCGCGGAAAAAAATCTTGAAGCCGCGTATGCGCCGCTTCGTATTTCAAAAAACGGTATTTCCGTTTCGGTTATATCCGTATGCGAAAACGAATTCGGAATCGCAACAAAGAACTCCGCAGGTTCTGCGGGATATAACCCCCGTATGTTGCTTGGCAAAATAAAAGAGGAAAAAGCTTTGGGCAACTATGTTGTTACGGTATTTCACGGCGGTAACGAGTTTAATCCGTTGCCCTCTCCCGATACGGTTGAGCGTTATAGGCTTATTTGCGATATGGGAGCCGATGCAATTATAGGCGGTCACACGCACTGTCCGCAAGGTTATGAAATTTATAACGGAAAACCCATTATATACAGTATGGGAAATTTGCTTTTTAAAAGCAGTTTTGAACGGGATAAAAACGATTCGTGGTATTACGGATATGTTTGTATGCTTAATATTGCAAAAAGCGGTATTGATTTTGAAATAACGCCTTATAAATTTAGCACAGCCGCCGACAAAATTACCGTTTTTGAAGGAAAAGAAAAGGAAGCTATGCTGAAGTATATTCAAACTCTTTCGAAAATAATTCAATCGCCCGACGAGCTTAAAAAATATTTTATGGGGTGGGCGTGGAATCATAAGTGGATTCCCGTTTTGCCGCAGGATTTCGGTTCATTGGCGGATTATAATTCTTCGGGCAACTATAATCTTTTTAAATGCGAATCTCATTTCAGTCAGGGATTGCAATTATTCGAAACGCTTTTTTACGACGAAACAAAAACGGCAATTCAAATGACGGAAAAAGTGAAAGAACTCCAAATAATGCCCGTATAGTTATTTATATTAAAGTTTTTGATTCTTTTAAACAAGGCGTATCGTTTTTTGGGCGATATGCCTTATTTGCTCTTAATAAAGCTTATTAAATAAAGCTCATTAAATTCATAAAATAACCTTGACTTTATTATAAAAAAGTATTACAATAACAATACTTAACACAAAAAGAAAGGCTTTAAAATGACACCTTATAATTACACACTTCTTTGCGATTTTTATGAACTCACAATGGCAAACGGTTATTTTAAATCGGGGAAAGGAAACGAAATTGCATATTTCGACGTATTTTTCAGAAAAATCCCCGATAACGGCGGCTTTGCAATTGCCGCGGGACTTGAACAGATAATCGAATATATTAACAATCTTAAGTTCACAAACGACGATATAGAGTTTTTGCGCGCAAAGGGAATATTTGACGAAAATTTTCTTTCTTATCTTAAAAACTTTAAATTTACCGGAGATATTTATGCGGTTCCGGAAGGAACTCCGATTTTCCCCAACGAACCTATTTTAACCGTTCGTGCGCCGGCAATTCAAGCGCAATTTATTGAAACTTATGTTTTGCTTTGCATAAATCATCAATCGCTTATCGCAACAAAAGCCAACAGAATCGTTCGCGCCGCAAACGGCAGAGCAGTGGCGGAATTCGGTTCAAGACGCGCTCAGGGAGCGGACGCGGCAATGCTTGGCGCGCGCGCGGCTTATATAGGCGGTTGCTCATCGACTGCCTGCACAATCAGCGATAAGGAATTCGGCGTTCCCGCGTCCGGCACAATGGCTCATTCGTGGGTTCAAATGTTTGACAACGAATATGACGCCTTTAAAACTTATTGCGAAATATATCCCAATAATGCTACTCTTCTTATTGATACGTATGATGTTATGAGTAGCGGTCTTCCCAACGCCGTTCGAGCTTTTAAGGAAGTTCTTATTCCGAAAGGAATTAAAAACTTCGGAGTGCGTTTGGATTCCGGCGACATTACTTATCTTACAAAAAAAATTCGAAAAAAACTTGACGAAGCGGGACTTTCGGAATGTAAAATTGTGGTTTCCAATTCGCTTGACGAATTTATAATAAGAGATATTATTCATCAAGGCGCATGCGTTGACGCTTTCGGCGTGGGCGAAAGACTTATAACCGCAAAAAGCGATCCTGTTTTCGGTTGCGTTTATAAGCTTGTTGCCAAGGAAGATTCCGACGGCAACATACAGCCGAAAATCAAAATTTCCGAGAATGCTATTAAAATTACAAATCCGCATTTTAAAAAGCTTTACAGAATTTACGACAAAGAAAGTAACGAAGCCGTTGCGGATATGCTTTGTTTGCACAGCGAAACGCTTGACAGCGAAAAACCGCTTGAAATATTTGACCCCGACAATACGTGGAAACGTAAAGTATTAACCGATATTTATTGCAAAGAACTGCATGAACCGATTTTTTTAAACGGAAAATGCGTTTATAATGTTCCGACTCTTTCGCAAACGAAAGATTATTGTGCGGACAGAGTTGCGCATCTTTGGGAAGAAGTCAAACGCTTTGAAAATCCGCACAAATATTATGTTGACCTTTCGGAAAAGCTTTGGGATATTAAAATGTCGTTGCTTTCCGAAAGAAGAAAAAACATTTAAAAAGCAATATAATGTTATTTTTTAACAACATTATTGCTTTACCTTTTGTTATCTATTTGATAGAATATTGTTGGTTATTATAGTTATTATAATATATCAAAAAATAAAAAGGCAGGTATTTTATTATGAAAATCGGCGTTAGTACATACAGCTTCGGAAAATGCGTTCAGGAACTCGGTATGTTGGGAGTTTTGGACAAAGTTAAAGAATACGGTGCGGAAGCTGTGGATTTTGTACCGTTTGAAGAAAATCACGAAAAAGCTCTTTCGCTTGCCGCAGAATACAGAGCTCATATGGACAACATCGGAATTGCGGGAGGCTGTTATTGCGTAGGCGCAAATTTCCTTGCAAGCGACAGGGACTCTGTTGTGAAAAAGCTGTGCGAAGAAGCGGACATTGCAAAAGTTTTAGGTACAAAAATGAGATTCGATGTGGCTTACGGTTTCGATCCGTCGGTTAAAATTAAAAGGAGCTATGACGCTTTTCTTGAAAGCGGCGCAATTGATTATATACGTCAAGTTGTTGATTATGCGGAAAGCATAGGCGTTGAAACCTGTACAGAAAATCACGGAACATTTTCGCAAGACAGCGCAAGAGTGGAAAAACTTATAAACGCCGTAAACCGCGATAATTTCGGTGTTCTTGTGGATATTGGAAACTTTGCCTGTGCGGATGAACCTTCCGATAAAGCAGTTGGTCTTATGGCGCAATATGCTCGCCATGCTCATGCAAAGGACTTTAACATAAAGCCCGGATATAAAGACGATCCCGGCGAAGGTTGGTTCAGAAGCCGAGGCGACAATTGGCTTAAAGGAACGGTTATAGGTCACGGCGATATTCCGATAAAGCAATGTTTGCGAATTTTGAAAAAGAACGGTTACGACGGAATTTTGGCAATAGAATTCGAAGGCAAAGAAGACCCGTTGTTCGGCATCAGAGTTGGTATAGCGAACTTAAAAAGATACCTTTCGGAAATTTAATCAAATTAATCGAAAAAACATTAAAGGTGTATTGCCGAAAAGCAATACACCTTGATTTTTGCCGAATTGTTGTATAAAAATCATTCTTCAACAACAACCGATTCGATTCGTTGGTCGATTATCGGCTTATCGCTGAAATTTGTTTTTACGCTTGCGATTTCGTCAAGCGTTTCAAATCCGCTTGTCATTTTTCCGAACGCCGCATATTGACCGTCAAGATAAGGCGCGTCGTCGTGCATTATGAAAAACTGAGAACCCGCCGAATTGGGTTCGTTGGTTCGAGCCATGGAAATAACTCCTCGGGTATGCTTAAGATCGTTTTTCACGCCGTTTGAAGCAAATTCGCCTTTTATTGTATATCCCGGACCACCCATACCGTTTCCGTCGGGACAACCGCCTTGAATCATAAAACCGGCAATAACTCGGTGAAATATTAGTCCGTTATAAAATCCTTTATCGGCAAGCGCTTTAAAGTTTTCCACTGTTTTGGGAGCTTTATCCGGATACAGTTCAAACTCCATAACGCCGCCGCTTTCCATTGTGATTATTGCTTTCATTAATAATATCCTTCCTGTAAACAATATTTACAAAATGCCAGAAAAAGCCTTTGTATAATAATATGGTATTATTTTACACCATAATCTTTATAAAATTTTGACCGCAGTGTAATTTTTTAATCACGCACAGGGCTTAAAATGTGTTTTATAACAAATTTTAAGCTTTCGACAACCGCATTTTTACGTAATTAACCGTTTATGCATAACATTTTACAAAAAAATATATTGTTCTTATTTACTTGGAAACTCTTTTTTGTTATAATTACCGTAATAAAAAACCTTATAAGGCAGGATATGATGCAAAACGTAATAATATGTATGTTAAATTCAAAATATATCCATTCCGGTCTTGCGCCTTGGTGCCTTTTGGCGGGAATAAAAAAATATTGCTCCGAAAACGTTTCGGTAAAAGTTATTGAAAGCAATATTAATGCCGATATGAACCGTTTGAAAGACGAAATAATTCAAAATTCGCCGAAAGTACTCGGAATGTGTTGCTATATTTGGAATATTGAAACGGTACTTAATCTGACAGCGGAAATTCACCGATTATTGCCGGATTGCAAAATAGTCCTGGGAGGACCAGAAGTAAGCTATAACGCCGAAAAAGTGCTTTTGGGAAATTATCAAATCGACTATATTGTTTCGGGTGAAGGAGAACTTCCGTTTGCTTTGCTGTGCGAAATATTGGTTAGCTCAAACGGGTGCCAAGATTTAAAAAACATTCCGGGGCTTTGTTATCGACGTGAAAAACAAATAGTTGTTTCGTTGCCTTACGTTTCAACCGAGCTTCCTCCTTCTCCCTATTGCGACGAATATTTTGAAAATTTAAATCAAAAAATAGCATATACGGAAAGTAGCAGAGGTTGCCCTTTTTCCTGCGCTTTTTGCCTTTCCGGGCGTTGCGGAAGCGTTCGTTTTTTTGACGAAGAACAAACATTGCAAAACATTGTCAAGCTTTCGCATTCCGGAACAAAAACCGTAAAATTCGTTGACAGAACCTTTAATGCCAACGCAAAACGAGCGGTTCGCATATGGCGTTTTATTGCGATTCATTACGGAAAAGATATTCCGGACAACGTATGCTTTCACTTTGAAATCGACGGTAGCCTACTTAATGAGGAATGCATGAAAGTTCTTTCCGAAATGCCCGCCGGTAGTATTCAGCTTGAAATAGGAATACAGTCGTTTAACCGTGAAACGTTGCGTGCCATAAACAGAAAAACAAATACCGATGTGCTTTTTAACAACATAAAAAAGCTTATATCGTTCGGCAACATCCACATACACATAGACCTTATTGCGGGACTTCCGTATGAAAACTACGATTCGTTTAAAAAAAGCTTTAATACGGCTTTCGCTCTTTCGGCAAATATGTTGCAGCTTGGTTTTTTAAAGCTGTTGCACGGTTCGCCGATGCGTGAAAATATTGAAAAATATCCTTGCGAATTTTCGCAAAAACCTCCGTATGAAGTTATTTCGACGCCATATCTTTCCGCAGAAGAAATAAAAAAACTCAAACTTACCGAGGATTCTGCCGAACGTATGATAAACAGCGGAAAATTCGAATATTCGTTTAAATATATTACGTCTTCTTTATCGCTTTCGCCGTTTGATATACTTTTAAGATTCGGAGAATATGTTTCGGAATTCGGAAGCGCCGCCATGCCTCTTTTTGATTATGCAAAATTATATTTTGAATTCTTTTCGAAATTTTCGGAAATTGACGTAGCCGTGCTTTCCGACAAAATGATTTGCGATTTCTTTTCTTTTTCGAGATACGGCAAACTTCCGAATTTTTTAAAACGCCACGACGCACGTATCAAGTACGCTCTTAATTATCTTTCTGAAAATCCGAAAACGCAAAAAGCCCCGACTTCCGTCAGAGCGATTGCAATTTTGAAAAGCGAAAACCGAGTTGTTTATTGCGACAGTCCGATAAGCAAAGAATATGACGTTTTTTATAAAGACCGTGTAAGCGGTCGCTATAAGCTTAATTTTTTTGATATTTCGGAAATTGCGGAATTATCGGATAAGCCCGAGTTTTAACAATGCCGAATCTATTTTTTCGGCGGTTTGCGGTTCGCACTTCGTTAACGGAAGCCTTAAAATATTTTGGCAAAATCCCATTTTCCACATTGCATATTTAATCGGCACCGGATTTACCTCCGCAAAAAGCACATCGAAAAGCTCCGCACACTCAAGACAAATTGACAAAGCACCGTTTTTATCTCCGCAAATATCTGCTCGGCACATATCAGCAATTCTTTTCGGCACAGCGTTTGAAGCAACCGAAATAACGCCTTTGCCCCCCAAAGACATTATGGGCAAAGTATCGCTGTCGTTTCCGGAATATAAAGTCAAATTGTTGCACATAGCGGCGGTTTTCAGCCACGAAGCGGGATTACCGTTGGATTCTTTAATTGCGCAAACAAACGGAATTTTTGAAAGTTCCTTATATAATTTCGTGGTAAGGCTCACACCCGTTCTGGTGGGAACGTTATATATAATTGTCGGCAACTCGCATTTTTCGGCAATTCGTTTGTAATGCTCGGTTATTCCTTTTTCCGTTCCCTTATTGTAATACGGCGCAACCGAAAGTATGCCGTCCGCACCCGATTTTTTGGCAAATAACGACATTTCCAGTGCCGCTTCCGTATTGTTTCCTCCCGTTCCCGCAATTACCGGAACTCTTCCGGCACATTTGTTTACGGTAAATTCGATTAACTTTGTTTTTTCTTCTTTTGCAAGGGTGGATACTTCTCCTGTGGTTCCGCACACAACAAGAGCGTTTATTCCTTCTTCTATTTGAAAATTAATTATTTTTTCCATTGCTTCATAGTCGATTCCGTTACCGCAAAAAGGCGTAATCAGTGCGGTTGCCGCGCCGCAAAACAATTCTTTCACGCTGTTTTTCCTCCAAACAATATAAAATTCAATCGAAATCTTGTCCCGATATTTATTATATTTCATATATAAAATTTTGACATAAAATTTGTCGCATTAAAAAATCGCATTTTTACAATTTACGTATTTTTTTGTATGTGCAACTTGCCTCTTGTGCATTTTGCCGTTAAATATTGTCTAATTAACTAAACACACTCAAAAAAATATAGGTATTTTACATAAAAATTTTCAAAAAAGTCTTGACATTTGACGAAAAAAATTGTAAAATAGATTATCAGACGATTTAAAGTTGCTTTTGTATATTATTTTTTATGTCTTTTTATACAAAATTATCTGAGGCTGAATTAATTTAGGAAAGGCGGTATGTTCGTATGTTTTGGACGGAAGCTACGGTCTATACCACAACGGAAGGCATCGAACCCGTTTCCGGAATTCTTTTAATGAACGATATTACCGGTTATTCCGTGGTAGACGCAAAAGATTTTAACGATTTTCTTGAACGCCGCGAAATATATTGGGATTATATTGAAGACGAACTTTTTGCGCTTAAGGAATGCGAAACTCAATTAACGTTTTATCTTCCGGATAACGAGCAGGGCAGGCAACGGCTTGCCGCCGTAAGAACCGATTTGAACCGTCTTAAAGCGCAAGACGCCGACGGAGTTTTCGGACGTCTTCAAGTCGAAATCGGAAAAATTGCCGACGAGGATTGGGAAAACAATTGGAAACAGTATTTCAAACCTTTTTCCGTCGGCAAAAATATTGTAATAAAACCGACTTGGGAGAGTTATGACGCAAAGAATGGGCAAACTATTATAGAAATCGATCCCGCATCTTCTTTCGGTTCGGGTTCTCATA
Organism: uncultured Oscillospiraceae bacterium; assembly: GCA_964544455.1. Classification (GTDB taxonomy): domain Bacteria; phylum Bacillota; class Clostridia; order Oscillospirales; family CAG-382; genus SIG622. Next base: position 2,702 of record CAZJCI010000025.1, on the reverse strand, counting down.
TGACAACAAGGCTTTGTTTGGAATGTATTGAAAAATTGATTGAAGACGGGAAAAAATCCGATAAGCTTTTGGATATGGGGTGCGGCAGCGGTATTTTGGGAATAGGCGCTCATTTGCTTGCCGGTTCGGATATAACCGCCGTTGACATTGAAGAAAATTCAATACGCATAGCAAAGGAAAACGCCGTTATCAACAAAATTCCCGAAAACAAATTTCACCCATACGTTGGAAACGTAATTACGGACAGATCGCTTTATGAAATTATTTGCTCCCAATCTTACGACATAATTGCGGCGAATATAGTTTCCGATATAATTATTATGATGGCTCCGATGTTTAAAAAGGTTTTAAAGAATACCGGACGGCTTATAGTTTCCGGCATAATATCGGAACGGGCAAACGAGGTTGAAAGCGTTTTGTTGAAATACGGCTTTGTTAGGGAAGAGCTCTTCGATAAAGACGGTTGGGCGGCCATAGTGTTGCGAGTCGGTGAATAATATGCCAAGATTTTTTATTGACGACTCTTCAAGTGTAAGCGGAGATGAAATTGTGATTCGAGGCGAAAGCGCAAGACATATTTCACGTTCTTTACGAATGAAAGTCGGCGAAAAGCTTGATATATCCGATTTTTCGGGATATATATATAATTGTGAAATAATCGGTTTTACATCGGACGACGTTTTATTGAAAATTCTATGCAAAGAACCGTGTAGGAGCGAGCCGAATATTAAAGTTCGAGTTTTTCAAGCCCTTCCGAAAGGCGATAAATTCGATACGGTAATTCAAAAATGCACAGAACGCGGCGCATACGATTTTACACCGGTTATAACTTCAAGATGTATTTCTCGCCCCGATTTGAAAAGCGCGGAAAAAAAACGTGAACGCTGGCAAAAAATTTCACAAGAAGCCGCAAAACAAAGCGAAAGAGGCATTATTCCGCAAATAAATCCGATTTGCAATTTTGAAAAGGCACTTTTGGAAATGTCCGAATGTTCGCTTGCAATTATGTGCTATGAGTGTGAAGACGGAAACTCAATACGCCGTTACGTTTCGGATAATTCCGAAAAATTCAAAAGCGATTGCAGCGTTGCGGTTTTTATAGGTCCCGAAGGCGGAATCGCGCCGCAAGAGATTGCCGCCGCAAAAGAGCTTGGCATTAAAACCGTCGGTTTGGGTAAACGTATTCTGCGAACCGAAACGGCACCGTTGTTGGCGGTTTCGGCAATTCTTCTTCTTACGAACAATTACGAATAATTATTACTGTTTTACAAAAGTTAAATAACGTAATATTTCGACTTATTTTAAGTTAATTTATAAATATTCAGAAAGGTTTGGACTAATATGGCAAAGAAAACAGAAAAAACACTTGTAAACGATCCGAAATTGCGAGAAGATATTGCTTCTTTTAAAGTGTCGTTTGCATTTCTTTTATATTGCGCCATTGTGTTTTTTACGGCGTCGAATTTTCAAAATAACAGAGAAATGTATAAATTCAGATACTATTTGGATACTCATATATGGTTTCTTGCAATTCCGTTCGGAATATTCGCCGTTGCGGCGGTTTTTCGTTTGATTGCTTATAAAAACAAAAAGGACGAATCGTACAGCTATTTTTCCACGCATGATTTTTTGGGAATTGCTTCGTTGTTTGTTATATATTCGCTGACTTTTACCGCTACGGCAGATATAAAAATGTACAGCATTGTTGTTGTGGGATTTGCGCTTGGATATTATGCAAAAAGGCTGTTTAATAACGATTTTTATTGCGTAACGCTTGTTAATCTTGCCGTCGGTTTGGGGCTTTGGCTTAAATTCGGAAATAAGCTTTGGTCTTCAACGCTTTCCGCAATATCAGCTGTACTTCTTTCAATAGGCGTTGTGGCAACGGTTGCGCTTGCTTTGATGTATTCGATTTCAACTTTTATGCCAAAGAAAAAACGTCCCGATTTTTTTGAAAACGCGCTTTGCATTTTCGGAGTTACCGGTTGTGGTGACGATTCCTCAAAACATTGTCAAGCTCCGATTTTTATAAGCGTTGTTATCGGTATCGTTTTGGGCGTTATACTTTATGTTGCCCCCGCTTTTATGACGCTTCTTGTTGCCGAACTGATATTGCTTGTTCAATATGTTGCGCTTGGAGTATTTTATACCGTAAAACTAATAAATCAATAAATATACAGGAGGGTAAGAAAATGTCAAACAGGTTATTCCAAACAATAATTCATCAGATGAAGGACAATATCGACAAAACAATCGGCGTTATCGACGAAAACGGCATAATAGTCGCTTGCAGCGATCTTGTAAGAGTCGGCGAAGAAAGGCGAGATATTCTTGAAGGCATAAGCTATTCGACGGAAGAATATGTTTCCGGAGGGTATACTTACAAAATTGTGGGATCTCACGCAAAAATCGAATATGTTATTATGGTTGAAGGTGACGATAAGTCCGCTTCCGATATTGCCGGTATTCTTTCCATATCGCTGGCAAACATAAAAACCTTATACGACGAAAAATACGATAAATCCAGCTTTATAAAAAATATTATTCTCGACAATATTCTCCCCAGCGATATTTATATTAAAGCAAAAGAGCTTCATTTTAACAATGACGCATCAAGAGCGGTATTTTTTGTAAGATTTTCGGACGTTACGGAAATTATGCCGTATGACATTCTTCAAAATATGTTTCCCGACAAGAACAAG
>CAZJCI010000024.1:0-15682 GCA_964544455.1 uncultured Oscillospiraceae bacterium | reverse complement strand
AATTACAAAAACAAAAAAATCCGTCGCATTTGATTGTATGCGGAAGAGAAATAAAGGAACTTGAAAATTATGACAATGTATCATATTATCAGTGTTTTTCTTAGCGGTGGAAGGAGCGTGTTAAAATTGGGTAGCAGAGGTTCTTTCTTAAAAGAAGGCGGATTCGGTTCTCCTGCACGTTGGCATACTGTTGATTATGTGAATGGGGTAAAAGTTTTAGCGCCGAAAGATCCCAAGGCGAGCGTCAGCCTTCACGAACGTTCAAATACTCCGGAAACCGCATATGTTTCTTACAGGAAAGATGGGACATTTGATCAATACATTACTTTTGACAATAATCGAATGCCCATTTATCGAATTGATTATGGAATGCATAAAGGTAAAATATTTCTACATATTCATTATTATAAAGATGGCAATACACTGCCAAACCCAACAAAGTTAGAAAAGGGTGATCCACTATACGAAAAGCACAAGCATTTATTTAAGGGGGTTAAATAATGAACGGAATTGAAATTAACGAGTTGAAAGAATTGATATCACATTGTCACGATGCTGAATTTGACTATAATGGAACAACTTATGTTCTGCAACCAGAAAAAAATGATGACAAGTTATATTTGGTAATTTGGGATTGTACCCCGGATGCTTCAAAATGTATTGCAAAACATGAGATAGAAACAGACGGAGATATTCCTCAATCCATTATTGATGCCGTACTTTCGGAAAAATGTTTTGATGGAAAATCTTTCTTGGAAATTGAACAAGATATTACCGTCACTGTCATCTACTGATTTTTAGTAAATTGTTGAGAATAATGATATGCTCTCAAAATGCAGTTATTTTGAGGGCATATTGTTTTTTTACAAAGTGTATTTGATTTTTATTCAAAAAAGTATTGACATTTACCTTAGGTAATGGTTTATAATTATTACATGGAAAACTCTTGGAGGTGATAATTTTGAAAATAGGTGAAGTTGAAAAACTTACGGGACTTACCGCAAAGGCAATAAGACTTTATGAAGAAAAAGGGCTTATTGATGTGCCGAGAAAAGATAATTTATACAGAGATTACGACGAAGACGTTGTGGATAAACTGAAGTTCATTCAATCGTTAAGAAACATCGGAGTGCCGCTTTCCGAAATATGCTTGCATTTTAACGGAGTTATTACTTTTGAAGAGCTGTTGAATAATCAAAAAGAAAAAATGGAAAAGGAAAACTTATTTCACCGTGAAAGTTATGAAAAGTGCATTGACTATATTGACAAATTACAACCGAAAAACTTTGAAAATTATGCATTGCCGAGAGTTGTGAAAAAATGTAACGCACTTTTGGGAATTGATATCGGAACAACAAATATCAGTGCCGTTGTTGTGGATTATGCGGAAAAAAAGATTCTTGAAACTTATACGGTTGCCAACAATTTTAGAATACAAACTTCAAACGACGATTTTTTTGAATTTGATGCCGACAGAATTTTTGAAAAAATCAAATGTATTATTGATTATCTTATTAAGATTTATCCCAATATAAAATGTATGGGTATTACAGGGCAAATGCATGGATTTGTATATGTATCGTCGGAAGGAAAGGCGGTTTCGCATTTTTATAATTGGCAAGATAAACGAGGAAACAGAAAATATTCGGAAAATAAAACGTACTGTGATGAAATAACGGAACGCACGGGCTATGTTTGCAGTTCGGGTTTTGCATTTGCCACAATGTTTTATAACCTAATAAATCGTATTGAACCCCGAAATGCCGAAAGTTTTTGCGGAATTGCGGATTATGTCGTTATGATGTTGGTAGGAGCGAAAATGCCTTTGGTTCATTCTTCGAATGCGGCGTCTTTCGGAATGTTTGACATAAAAAACAATTGTTTTGACAAAGCGGCAATTGAAAAGCTTGGCTTATTACGATATAAGTTACCGTTGATTTCAAAAGAGAACAATATTGCAGGAAGCTATAATAATATTCCGGTGTGCGTTGCCATTGGGGATAATCAGGCAAGTTTTTTCGGAAGTGTGAAATATGAAGATGTCAGCGCACTTGCAAATTACGGTACGGGAAGTCAAATTTCCGTTGTTTCAAATAAATATGTTACGCCAAACGATGAATTGGAAATACGTCCGTATTTGTTTAATAAATATTTGATATGCGGTTCGGCATTGTGCGGAGGAAAAGCTTATGCCGTAATTGAAAAATTCTTTTCGGAATATGCCGAAGCTTTAACGCAAAAATGTGATTCGCAATATGAAACAATGAACGCTTTTGCAAAAAAAGCGTATTCAAGCGGTAAAGCTTTGCAAGTATCCACTTTGTTTTGCGGCACTCGCAAAGAACCTTTCCCAAAAGGCGGGATTAAAGGAATTGACGATGTAAATTTTACTCCCGGAAATTTGATTTTGGGCGTACTTCAAGGTATGACGGACGAGTTGAAAAAATATTTTGATTGTATGGAACATGGAAAAATTAAATATCTTGTTGCCTCCGGAAATGCGGTAAAAAAGAATTCGGTGTTGCAATGTTTACTTAAAGATACGTTCGACGCCGATGTTATACTTACAAGCAACAATGAAGAGGCGGCGTTTGGAAGTGCTTTGTTTGCGGGTGTTTCATGCTCTTTTTTTGAAGTTGCGGACGCAAAAAATATGATAAAAAGTAAAAGCGAAAGTTTTTATTCGAATTAATAAACAGTTTTGCATTTTGGGGTATTGTTATTATTTGTCGTAATTGTTCCGAATGCGATATTCAGTCGGAGTAACGCCCACCGATTTTTTAAAAACTCTGTTAAACGTATTTATTGCCGAAAATCCGCAGTTTAGGGCTATTTCGGAAATCGGCGTTTTGTGATTGACGAGCAAAAGCGTTTTTGCATATTCAATGCGATAGATTCCCAAAAGTTGGGAAAAATGCATATGAGACAGCGTATGCAAGCTGTGCGATAAGTATTTTTCATTGTAATTGAATTTTTTTGCAAGTTCTTTCAGCGATATGTCCTCTTTGAAGTTGGTTGAAATATAAGATATAACCTTTTGGTATAAAATGCCGTCGGTTAGATTGGCATTTGCAAAGTGCGAACATTCAGAAACTTTTGCGCATATTAAATTAAGATATGCGGATATGAGCAAAATATTGTTTTTGTCGATTTGCGGAAAATTTTCGAAAATCGAGGATAAGTCGTCGCTTTCGATAGCCGATACTACTATGTTTTTTCCGTTTGTCGTTCTGAAAAACAACGGTATGAAATCGTTGGAAAAAACGGCGCAAATTATGCGTGCGTTTGTGCGGTGATATTGATGAATGTAATTCGGCGGTAAAAAAATAAACTGTTTTTCTTTTAGAAATATGCGTCGGTTGTTAACCGTTACCTCGCAAGTACCTTGCATACAGTATAACAATTCGCTGTATTCGTGAATATGACACTCCATACTCCAACCGTTGTGCAGACGGCAACGGAACTCGCAAGTTCCTCCGATATTTTCAAGTTGATATTTCATAAATTAATGCACCTAACCTTTTGGCTGTATTTTAGCATATTTTTGCTTGCAAGTCAAGTATATGGGGTGTATAATTTAATTAAATACGTAAATTAACATAAAACGGAGGATTTGAAATGAATTTTGAAACTGAAATTAAAGGTAAATGGTCGAAGGAGCGAGTGTGGCAGTGGTATGATTCGCGTCCGTGGATAAGGGGCTGTAATTTTATGAGCAGCGATTGCGCAAACAGAATAGACCAATGGCAGGAATACGGATTTGAAGAACGTTTTGAAACAACCAAAAAAGAATTGGAACTTGCCGCTCAAACGGGGTTTAACTCCATACGAATTATTCTTGAATGTTACGTTTGGGAAAAAGAACACGACGGATTTATGCAACGTTTGGAAAGGTATATTGACCTTGCGGCTGAAAACGGAATTACCTGTATGATTGTTTTCGGCAACGACTGTATGCCGCCCAAAGACGAATTGATGAAAAGAATGACTTTGGGCGCACAGCACGTGGATTGGGGCTATCACGGCGGAAGAAAAGTTTCGCAGCATGGAGCTTTTGAAGGTTGCGGATATTCGTTGCTTGATGATCCGAAAATTGCGGAAAGACATTATGAATTTGTTCGTGAAATTGTAAGCAAATATAAAAACGATGAACGGATTATAATATGGGACGTTTTTAACGAACCGGGAAATTCAAAACGTTTTTCAATGTCTTTGCCGCATCTTAAAAAATTTATTGAAATAATTAGAGAGATTAATCCTATTCAACCGCTTACCGTCGGCGTTTGGTCGCGCACTTCGGATTTGGACAATTTGCCCGAAATCGAAAAATTCGGACTTGCCAATTCCGATATAATATCGTTTCATAATTATTCCACATATATTAACAATATTAAAGAAATTACGGAGCTGAAAAAATTCGGACGTCCGCTTGTCAATACGGAATGGCTTAACAGATGTGGCGGGAATACGGTTGAACAGCTTTTCCCGCTGTTCTTTTTGGAAAAAATCGGTTGCTATAATTGGGGATTTGTTGCGGGAAAATATCAAACGTACGAGCCGTGGAACGGCGTTTGGGACAGTTATAAAACCAATCCCGAAAACTTTAAGGAATTTGATTTTACAAAATGGTTACACGACTTATACCGCCCGAGTTTAAATCCTTATAATCCCTTGGAAATTGAACTGATTAAGGATATTTGCGATTACGCAAACAAATTTTATCAATAATTTTCTATTACTTTTCTGTATTCAATCGGAGTGAAACCCGTTTTGCTCTTAAAAACTCGAGAGAAATAATACCCGCTTTCGAATCCGCATTTTTCCGCAATTTGCAACGCCGTATCTTTTGAAAAACGCAACAATTCTTTTGCGCGTTCTATTCTTAATCTTGTTATATATGCGTTTGGTGAATAATTGTGAACTTTGAAGAAAAGACGTCGGAAATGTCCGTCGCTGAGATTACATAAATTTGCAAGCGTATGCACCGATAGAGAACTGTCGGAAAGATTGGCTTCGATATATTCGGTTACTTCCGTTATAAGTTTTATTTGCTGTGACGGCAGATATTCGTTGATTGACAGCGTTATTACCGTTGAATATATATTATATAAAAGCGACATACATTTTGCGTGATTTGCAATACCGGTGGAGATCCAATTTTTTAACAGACTTATAAAATCGGTATTGAGCGAATTGCTTTTTACCGCAAAACATTCAAATATATCAGTTTCTGCGGTATTAAAAAAGAAATCCGTAAAAATGTATGTATAGTTGGGCTCGGGGACGTTTATGGAATATTGACTGTTGTGAGAAAGATATAAAATATCTCCGGGATTGACGGTAACTTGCTTTTGGTTGAACGTATATGTTGCCGTTCCCGTCAGAATATATACAAAGCAATCGCTGTGCCTTTTTAAGCACGTTGTTTTTCCGGGATATATTGTGCCTTTAATAACTTTTGTTATTTTTTCGATTTTCAGGAAAGTTTCGGTTATTTTCATATATAACCTCCATGGTTGTTTTTTATTATAATTCTAACATATTTTTTGTTATTGTTCAATATTAAATTTTTAGTTGATGTTTGAAAAATGCAAACGGTGCGTATTGTGCATTTACTTTTTTTGATTTTGTAATATAATTGACGTATCTGTGAAATAAGGAGCTGTTTGTATGTGGAATACGTTCGATAAATGCAGAGAAATTTTAAGTAAGCGAGGCCTTTGCAATGAGTTTATTTCGGAGTCCGGGCTTTCCGAGCAAGAACTTTGTTCCGAATGCGATAAAATTTTTGATCGCAAACAGAGTTTCGGAAAAAGCAAAAGCGAAGTAATTGCCTTTATTTTGGAAAATTCGCAGTTGGATATATGCGAAGACGATGTTTTTTTGGGAAAAATCAATCATTTGGATATTGTTGGAAAGCATCTTTGGAACAAAGCCGGAACGTATCAAGAAAGTGCTTTGCAAAACGTAAAAGATTCGAAAGTATTTACGGAAGCTATGGCAATTGAACCGTCGATGGATTTCGGACATTTGGCTCCCGATTGGAATTTTGTTATGCAAAACGGTATTCCCGGTATTGTTAAAAGGCTTGAACAATATAAAAATAATTGCGTTGACGCAGGGAAAACGGAATTTTACGATAACTCGATTCGAGTGTATAATGCTCTTATTACTTATATTATAAGACTTGCCGACGCTGCAAGAAAAATCGGAACCGAAAAAATGCTGTTTGCGGCGAATAATCTTGAAACGTTGACAAAAAGCGAACCCCAAACGCTTGCGCAAGCAATGCAACTTACGTTTTTAATTTATTATTTGCAAACAAATGTCGAACTTGCCGTTGTTCGTTCTTTGGGAGGATTGGACAGGTTATATGTAAAGTTTTACAAACAAGATTTGAAAAACGGAACTTTTACGCAGGAACAGCTGAGAGAACTTGTAAGATATTTTCTTTTTAAGTTTTCCGCTCTTAAAGTTGTTGCAAACGTTCCTTTTTATATATGCGGCAAAGATTCCGACGGAAACGACGCAACAAACGAATTTACTTTTGTTTTACTTGAAGAATATAAAAAGCTTAATATATATGATCCGAAAATTCATGTTATGTATCATAAAAATATTAATCCCAAAGCGGTAAAAATGATTTTGGAGATGATACGCAACGGAAACAGCAGTTTTGTTTTTATTAATACCGATACGGCGGAAAGTGCACTTAAAAATTTGGGAATAAGCGAAGAAGACGCAAAAAAGGTTATTGTTTACGGTTGCTATGAGGTTGCTTCCGAAGGAGAAGAACTTCCGTCCACTTGCGCCGGGCGAGTAAATATGCCGAAAGTTTTGGAAATGTACATGTATGGCGGCGAATCTGTGGATGACGGCAAAGTCACTCTTTTTAAACCTATTACGCAGTGCAAAAGTTTTGAAGAATTTTATGACGGCTTTAAAAATTATTTAAAATATGCTGTCACCGTGTGTATGGATACAATTGCGGAGTTTGAAAAGTGTTATTGCAATATTTTTACCGCACCGATGCTTTCGGCAACATTTAAAAGCTGTGTTGAAAAGGGAATTGATATTTTCGGTGGCGGAGCAAAATATAATAACACTTCTGTTGTCTGTTCTTGTTTGGCGTCTGTTACGGATAGTATTGTTGCAATAAAAAAGCTTGTATATGATGAAAAAAAGTTAAGCTTTGAAGAATTAAAATGCGTGTTGAAAAACAATTGGTCAGGCAATGAAAAGCTTAGACAATATGCGATTTCGAATATTCCGAAATACGGCAATAATAACGAAAATGATTTTTATGCCTCGGATTTGTGCGATTTTCTTGCGGATGAGATAAACGGATACCCGAATTGTCGAGGCGGTGTTTTCAGATTCGGTATGTTTTCGATTGATTACAGATTCAGATTCGGCAAAGCAACCGGCGCGACGCCTGACGGAAGATTAAAGGGAGAGCCGCTTTCAAAGAATTTTTGCGCCGTGAGCGGTCTGGACAAAAAAGGCATTACATCATTCTTAAAATCGGTGTTAAGCGTTAACGCCGCAAAAATCCCCGACGGTTGCGTTGCGGATTGCGTTTTGCACAGTTCCGCAACACAAGGTGAAGAGGGAATTTTGGCAATGAGCGGATTGCTTGCAACATATATGGAAAACGGCGGATTTGCAATTCAGTTTAACGTTTTTTCGGCGGATACGCTAAAAAAAGCGCAGATAATGCCGGAAAAATATAAGAGTCTGCAAGTACGGCTTTGCGGTTGGAACACTGATTTTGTTGATTTATCAAAAAAAGAACAAGACGAATTTATTATAAGTGCCGAAAATTAAAATATTTCGCTTTCGTTTTATGTAAAGCGCAGATTTTTTCAAAAAACGCAAATTTGTATATATTTTGCGAAACAAAACGTATTTACAAATTTGTGAAAAAATGTTAGAATTACTGCAAGAAAACGGAGGCGATGGATATGAAAGATATGTTTGAAATTTACAAACAATTTGATGTTCAACAAAAAAATGTTCCTTACGGTAACGGTCATATAAACGATACTTATCTTATTTGCGATTGCCCGAAATATATTTTGCAAAGGATAAATACTTCGGTTTTTAACGATCCTATCGGCGTTATGGAAAATATTGAAGCCGTTACAATACATATAAAAAAGAAGCTTGCGCAGCTTGGAAGAAATCCCGAAAGAGAAACTTTAACTATTGTTAAGACAGTTGACGGAAAAAACTGTTACAGGGACGGGGAAAATTCTTATTTTAGAATGTATAAGTTTATATACGGCGCTGTGAGTTATGATAATGTGGATTCGCCTGAAATTTTGAAAAACGCGGCTTTTGCGTTCGGAGAATTTCAAAATATGCTTTCGGATTTTCCCGCTTCAAAACTTCACGAAACAATAAAAGATTTTCACAATACGCCTTTAAGAGTTGAAAAACTGAAAAAGGTTGTTGAAGAAGATGTTTGCGGGCGACTTGAAAGTGCAAAAAAAGAAGTTGAATTTGCACTGTCTTATGAAAATGAAATTTCAAAGGTTACGGACGGATTGGCTGACGGTTCGATACCGTTGAGAGTAACTCACAACGATACGAAAATTAACAACGTTTTGATTGATCCGATTTTCGGAAAAAGCGTGGCTGTGATAGACCTTGATACGGTAATGCCCGGATCTTTGCTGTATGATTTTGGGGACGGTTTGAGAACAGGCGGCGCATTGGCTGCCGAGGACGAAACGGATTTATCCAAAGTCGGCATAAGCTTGGAGCTTTTTGCGGCTTTTACCGAGGGATTTCTTAACGGTATCGGCGACAGAATTACCACGAAAGAAACAGAACTTCTTCCGTATTCGGTATTTTTGCTTACATATGAATGCGGAACCCGTTTTTTAACGGATTATCTTGAAGGAGACGTATATTTTAAAATTCATAAACCCAATCATAATCTTGAACGAGCAAGAGCACAATTTGCAATGTGCAAGGATATTATTTCAAAATATGACGCACTGAATGAAATTGTTGCAAAAAAAGTTAATAAATAAAGTTACGGCGTACCGTTTTTATTCGGTATGCCGCAATTTTTTATAAATGCTATTGTTGGGTGCTTTCGTTGTAATACCGTTCCACATATTCTTCAAGCGAAAGTCCTTCGGACATAATTTTTTGAGCATGATACCGTCCCACAAATCTGTAATGCCACGGTTCGAATTTTATTCCGGTTATATCCTCCTTCGATTGCGGGTATCTTATAATAAATCCGAAATCCGCACAGTGTTCTATGAGCCATTTGTAAGCTTCTTCGTTTGCAAACGATTGCATTGCGGAAGAAAGATTGTGCATATCCACGCAAAGACCGCTTTGATGTTCGCTTGCACCGGGGTACATTGTGAATTCGGCTGTTTTGGCTTCGGCGGTTGCGGCGTCGTATTTTTTCAGGTTTTCTTGCAAACGGGTGTTAAAAATACTGTTTTGATACGAATAACTTCTGTATGCGCTTGTAACGCTTACATCACCGTGACCGGCGTCGGATAGTGCGCGTAGCATTGCTTCAAGCGCGTTCGCGGCGTCGTAGCGCATTTGTTGCGCTTGACGGTCGGCTCTTGTTGTTACATTTATTAAGTCGTCCGGAACATAGTCGGGAGCAAGCTTATTGTTCAGATTAACAAGAGTTAAATATTTGTCTTTATCGTCGGGATTGATATATTTTTCATATTCGGATAAATCGAACGAATACTCGTATGAAGCATGAACTTCATTGACATAGTTTCCGATGTTTGGAGATTCAAGCGGATTGTTTGAAGAGCCGCTGAAATAAATATTTTCAAGAGTTTTTGTTATTTTTATATCGGTTTTGTTTTCGTCTACGGTGTTTTCGATTGTTATTCCTTTTACGAATGTTTCGAAAAACTCGTATGGAATATATAATTCGTTATCCTTTAACAACGGAGCGTTTTCAAGAATTTGAGTTGAGCCGTTTACGGAAATTTCGTTTGTGCCGAATTTAAAAACTGCGGAATTTTCGGAATTATATTCGGTTTGGGAAGTTCCGATAATTACCGTGCGCGATTCGTCATCACCCGAAATTGCAAAATTGAAATAATCGAATATTTCTGAATAGGGGAGATATACTGCATTGTCTTTAATCAAAAGCTTTTCGGATAAGGTTAGGCACGGAGATTCGGTTCCGTCTTGACGTGATTTTATTTTTTCAAGATTTGATTCGCTTGTATCGTTTTGATCGATGTAATTATATCCTTGAATCGAATAATCTTTTTCGTCGTTTGCGTATTTTGAAAGCGATCTGTAATATATAAAAGCAATAATAAGTCCTGCCGCAACAGCAATTGCCAATCCTATTAAAATGTGAAAAAACGCAGTTTTATAATGTGATTTAAGAGTTGCCAATTGCTGTTTTTTTCTTTCCGCTTTTAGTTTTTCCGCTGTTCTGAGTTCTTGATTCAAACTGTTTCGAACATATTGTTCCCTTTCGGCAAGTTCTTTTTCGCCCGAAAGTTCTGCCGGAGCTTTCTTTTGAACAGGCTTTGCGATTTTTTGACGTTCGTTTGATTTTACGGGCGAAGATCGGGTTTTTGCATTATTTTGAGAAGCGGAGGATTTTTTTACCGCATTTGAGGCGTTGGATGAAGTATTTCTGAAATGAACGCCTTTGCGGGTGGGAATATTGTTATTATCTTGATTCATATATATCTCCTTTCCGATACCGAAAAAACAATAATGTGTAAAATTCGACATAACGCATATGCTAAAATTGTTTATGTATATTATACATCATTGTTTGGTATATTGCAACAATAAAAAACGAATGTTTACAAATAAAATAATTTGAAAAACAATGATAATCGAAGAAAAAAGGTCAAAAAAGGTCAAAAATCAACCGTGATTGCTTTAGATTGACTTTATTTGACTTTGACTTTGCTTGACCAATGTGGTATAATATCAGCGTAAAGAAAAGAAAGGTGATTGAAGATGCTGATATCCGAAAAAATAACTCAGATGATTGAAGAAATGCTGAACGAAAGCAACGGAATTGTTGAGCTTAAAAGAAATGAACTTGCCGATGCAATCGGCTGTGTTCCAAGCCAGATTAATTATGTTATTACTTCAAGATTTAACAAGGAAAGAGGATATATTGTTGAAAGCCGAAGAGGCGGAGGCGGTTATATTCGCATTACCCGTCCGGAAATGTCGGGAAGCAGATATTTGTGTCATATGCTTGGTTGCATAGGAGAAAAGATTGACGCCGAAAGTGCCGCATATCTTTTAAAAGATATGTATGCAAAAGGAATTCTCAGCGAAAGAGAAGCACGGTTGATTATTTCGGCTGTTGCAAACAAAGCCTCAAACGACGCATTAAAAGAATATTCCGATTATGCACGAGCGGAGAATATGAAATCCGTTATTTTGACTTTAATTCAAATAAGATAACAAAAGGAGTTGATATATATGCTATGTGAAAAATGTAAAACAAACCCTGCAACGGTCCATTACAAATATAACGAAAACGGCAGTGTGACCGAAGCACATCTTTGTGCGGAGTGCGCTAAAACGTACGGTCTTATCGGGAACGGAGGAAAAAATAATTTCGGACTGTTTTCCGACGGCGGTTTTTTTGATAATTATTTTAACAATATGCCGCTTGCATCTGTTTTCGGAAACGGTAACTCCGCTTTTTCCGGTTCAAAACAGCGTATTTGCCTCAGGTGCGGGCTTTCGGAACAGGAATTGCGTTCCGGCGGGAAATTTGGTTGTGCCGAATGTTATAAAACTTTTGCCGATATTGTAAATCAGATGCTTTTAAAAATGCATCAGTCGTGCAAATATAAAGGAAAAATGCCTGAAGGGCGAGGAGAACAGATTTCCGTAACAAGTAAAATAGAAAAATTGAAAGCGGATATGCAAATTGCCGTTAAAAATCAAGAATACGAAGAAGCCGCGAAAATAAGGGACGCCATAAAACAACTTGAAGATTCCGAAAACGATGCAAAGGAGTGAAATGCTATGAAATGGTATTCAAGTTCCGATTCCAACGGAATTGTAATCAGTACAAGAGTTCGACTTGCAAGAAATATAAGCGAATATCCTTTTGCGCCCAAAATGTCGCAAGCTCAAAAATCCACGATGATTAAAGAAATTAAAGAAGTTTTTGAAAAGTACGGTACTGACAGATATAATTATGTTGACGTAGCTTCAAAATCGGATACCGAAAAGCTTGCATTGGTAGAAGAACATCTCATAAGTCCGGAATTTGCCCAAATGCCCAAATCCGAAAGCCGAATGCTTATATATGACGAAAACGGAAACGTTTCGGTTATGGCGGGTGAAGAAGACCATTTAAGAATACAATGCGTAAAACCCGGCTTTTCGATTCGCGAAGCTTATGAATCCGCCGACGCTGTTGACACAATGCTTTCGCACGGATTAAAATACGCGTTTGACGATAAGCTTGGATATCTTACCTGTTGCCCGTCGAATACGGGAACGGGAATGAGAATTTCCTGTATGCTTCATTTGCCGATGCTTACACGAAACGATTATATAAAATCCGTTATAGAATATTGTACACGACTTGGTCTTACGGTAAGAGGATTTTACGGCGAAGGAAGTAAGGCGGACGGTGAAATATATCAGGTTTCAAACCAAATTACCCTCGGTTTGTCCGAAGACGATACAATCGGAAGAATCGGAGAGGCGGTTCAAACGATTGTAGAAAAAGAAGCTTCTTTAAGAAAACAACTGGTTAATGCCGGCATTGCTTTTCAAGATAAGCTTTGGCGTTCTTACGGAATTATGCAAAATGCAAGACGAATGGATTCTTCGGAGTTTCTTTCGCTTTGGTCGGAGTGTATGCTTGGAAAAGAGTGTGGGATAATAGACAAGCTTTCGAATGTCAATATGGTTAAAATTCTTATTGAATGTATGCCGGCGCATATTGCTTTGAATAATTCGCAAGCGCAAGACCCGGCAAAACGCGACGAGTTGCGTGCGGAAAAAATCAGAAATATTCTTGAAATTTAACGGATTGACGATATAATTGGGAAAGGAATGATTTTTATGAAAAGACTTACAACAAATGCTGCCGAAGCTATCAGCGCGGCGCAAAAATCGGCAGCCGAATACGGTCACAGTTATGTTGGCAGCGAACATTTGCTTTTGGGACTTTTGTCCAGAACCGATTCGATTGCCGCACGCCTTTTAAACGAAAGCGGAGCAACTTACGACAGAGTACGCAAAGCTGTTATTGAAGCTTCGGGAACCGGCGATATTCAGCCAGGACATTCTCCCGAACCGACGCCGAGAACAAAAAAAATAATAGAAAATACCGTGGCAATGGCGGAAAGTACAGGGCAAAATTTTATCGGTACGGAGCATATATTGATGTCGATTCTTGCCGAAACCGATTCGGTTGCTTGTAAAATACTAAAAAGTTTTGGCATCAATTGCGCCGAGCTTTTTTCAAAGGCAAAAGGTGACGGATACGGATTCGGTGCAAATGAAGCAGTAAACGGAAATTACGGATATTACGGAGAAAACGTTACCGGCGGGACAAACGGACAAAAATCTTCAACGCCGGAGCTTGAAAAATACAGTACCGATCTTACAAAACTCGCTTATGAAGGAAAAATAGATCCCGTAATCGGCAGGGAAAACGAAACGCAAAGAGTAATCGAAATTCTTTCGAGAAGAAATAAAAACAATCCTTGTCTTATTGGCGAACCCGGTGTAGGAAAAACGGCGGTTGTGGAAGGTCTTGCTTTGTTGATAAAATCCAGTGCTGTTCCCGAAACGATAAAGGATAAAAGAGTTGTTGCTCTTGATCTTGCAAGTGTGTTGGCGGGTACAAAATACAGAGGCGAATTTGAAGAAAGAATCAAAAGCATCATGGAAGAGGTTAAAAAGGCAAACGATGTAATTCTTTTTATCGATGAAATTCACACCATTGTCGGAGCGGGTGCGTCCGAAGGAGCTGTTGACGCCGCAAATATTTTAAAACCTGCGCTTTCAAGAGGCGAAATTCAAGTAATAGGCGCAACAACTATAGACGAATACAGAAAATATATTGAAAAAGACGCCGCGCTTGAACGTCGTTTCGGTTCGGTAATGGTTGACGAACCTTCGCGTGAAGACGCTGTTAAAATATTAAAGGGAATAAGGGATAAATACGAAGCGCACCATAAGGTGAAAATAACCGATGAAGCGATTGAGGCGGCGGTTAATATGTCTGTACGCTATATTAACGACAGATATCTTCCGGATAAAGCAATAGACCTTATAGACGAAACCGCTTCAAGAATAAGAATAAGAAACGTAACCGCCCCGACTGACGTTACGGAACTTGAACAAACACTTACAAAGATTAAAGCGGACAAAGAGCAAGCTGTACAATCTCAAAAATTTGAAGAAGCAGGAAGACTTCATGCCGAAGAAAGAATGACTGAAGATAAGTTAAAAAATGCGAAATCCGAATGGGAAAAGCGTAAAAAGGAAAATTCCTGTGAGGTGTTGGAAGGGGATATAGCGGATACTGTGACAAATATTACCGGTATTCCGGTAAATAAGCTTGCACAGGAAGAAAAAAGTAAGCTTTTGGGACTTGACAGCGAACTGAAAAAACGTGTTATCGGTCAGGACAGTGCGGTGGAAATTGTTGCCAAAGCCGTAAGAAGGGGAAGAATGGGACTTAAAGATCCAAAAAGACCTCAAGGCTCGTTTATATTTTGCGGTCCGACGGGGGTTGGAAAAACAGAACTTTCCAAGGCACTTGCGCAGGCGGTTTTCGGCGATGAAAACGCTATAATCAGAATAGATATGTCGGAATATATGGAAAAACACAGCGTTTCCAAGCTTATAGGCGCACCTCCCGGATATGTCGGATTCGATGAAGCGGGGCAGCTCACGGAAAAAATCAGACGTAAGCCGTACAGTGTGGTTCTGTTTGACGAAATTGAAAAGGCTCACCCCGACGTGTTTAATATAATGCTTCAAATTTTGGAAGACGGGCATCTTACCGACAGCCACGGAAGAAAAGTGGATTTTAAAAACACAATTATAATTATGACTTCAAATCTTGGTTCTTCGGGAATTACCGAACCGCGCCGACTTGGTTTTTCGGCAACTGCGGAAGAGGAGGCAAATGCGGATAAAACAAAAGAAATTGTTATGAACGCACTGCGAGAAAATTTCAGACCGGAATTTCTTAACAGGCTTGACGAAATAATTATCTTTAACAAGCTTTCAAGCGAGGATATCGAAAAAATTACAAAAATTATGCTTTCGGAAGTAGGAGAAAGGATTAAGAAACTCGGTATTGAAATTGAGTTTGACGATGACGTTTGCAGTTATCTTTCGATGGTAGGATATGACACTATATACGGTGCAAGACCGTTAAGAAGGGCAATTCAGCAAAAAATCGAAGATTCGTTTTCCGCCGATATGCTTGAAGGCGTTATAAAAAGCGGGGATAAGGTTACGTGTACGCTTATAGACAATGAAATAGTTTATAAGGTAAATAACGGTGATTCTTCCCAAAATACTTCAAACAGTTAATCAAATAATTATCGTTTCACATCTGTTTACGAATAACAGTTGAAAAATTCCAAATTAATGTGTTAAAATTATTAAAATATCTTAATGGTCAATTAACATTATCAAGTCAACAAAAGAA